>JACQMU010000165.1 GCA_016203425.1 Candidatus Woesearchaeota archaeon | reverse complement strand
GTATAAATTGTAGCCAGATACCTAATCGATTGCCCCATAGCAACGGTTTCCCGAACTTCAAGTTCAGCATCAGCTTTTCTTTCAGGATAATGAAGCTTATAATGCACAGAATTTCTGCCTTTCTTAAAATCATCTAAGAGTGTAATTGCATCTTGGATGTAACCTTTTGTTCTTATACAGTTTAACATTTTACTAAATTCTACTGAAGAAATAGCATGAGAATGCTGTTCACGAATCCAAGAAAAAGCGCCTTCATGTCCAATGTCTGGAAATTCCTTGCGCACAATATCTGTAAGTTCTGCATCAGTTAATTGTGCAACAGTTTTCATTCCAACACCTCCAAAACGCGTGCCTTCACACGGCTTTTGCCGCCAGTGGGCTCTGCAAGAACTTTATCACAAACCAAACACTTAATGACCGTTGATGCTTTGCCGAACATTACTTGCTCGTTCTTACACTTTGGACAACGAATCGTAATAAATTTCGAAACAGTTTCTTTCAATGCACGCTTCATGCTCTCACATCCTTAAATTCAACCTTTCTAGCACGCCAAGACTTGCCAGCAATATGCTGTTTTTTGCACACACCGCATTCAAAACGCAAATCAACTTTTTTACTCGATTTTTTATTAAACATACGACCACCCGGAGGCTTTGAATACTTGCCATTATTACCCATGCCAATCCTACCACGAAGCTTAGGACGCAAACGATTCCCCCAACTAAGGGGGTGAGCACTACCGCGTGTCTTTTTTTTAGCCTCAGCAACCTTGTGATCAGTGTGCTTCTTACACGTCGGACAAAACGTAAAACGCGTCTTAGGAAGTTTCATAACAATTCAACAAAATGGTGATTGTTTAAAAATGTTACTCCTCTTCAGCTTCCAACGCACTGCCTTTGCTGATAAGAATATTTGCAATATCAGTAGGCAGGTATGCTTCATCATTTGCCTCAAAAGGGCCGTACAATTCAAGTTCTTTGCCCACAAACTGTTCGGTTGCCTGAATGAATTTGACGAGTTTTGTCTTGCGCTCAGCATCAAGCACAGGCACTGCTAACTTTTGCTCAACCTCTGCTTCAACAACAGGCTCCTTAAGCTCAGAGATTCTCACCAAAACATTGCTACGAGACTGGTCAAACAGGCAAGTTAAATCACGATACAATGATTTTTCATGCAAAAGCATGTTTGACGTATCAATAATGTTTGACTGCGTGCGCGACTTGTTAATAGCAATGTCAACAATCTTTTTTTCACGACGGTCATACAACTCTCTCAGAATTTTTCTAATATTCTGCAACTGTATTGTGAGCTTTTCCCTTTCAGCAGAAGAAAACAAGTCGACCTTGCCCTGTGTTTCATCAAACGCCTGATGCTTTTCCTTTAAATAATTAAGAACCTCCACAAGAAATTTAGGCGACAACTGTTGCAACTCATCACGCGACTTTTCCTTGCGAAAAGCATCATACAAAGTCTCGTACGTTATCACAACTTCTTTATCATCAACCATTCACAAACCCCCAATAATTATTATTAACGTGTACTATTTAAGTTTTTAGCAATTCTAAACGTGTATAACTTATGATTTCCACATATGTTCTCTTTTACAACAAACTATTTAAACAAATGTTTGAGTGGGGACTTGTGCCACAAAAATTCATCGTTGTCAGCGGAGGAGTTCTATCAGGAATAGGCAAAGGCGTAGCAACTGCATCCATAGGAAAAATACTCCAGCAATACGGCTTCAGCGTAACCGCAATCAAAATAGACCCCTACATCAACTGCGACGCAGGAACACTAAGGCCGACAGAACACGGCGAAGTCTGGGTAACAGACGACGGCGGCGAAATCGACCAAGACTTAGGAAATTATGAGCGCTTTCTCAACATAAGAATTCCCAAAAAAAACAACATAACCACAGGACAAGTCTACAAAACCATTATTGACAAAGAACGCTCTGGCGAGTATCTGGGCAAAACAGTGCAGTTTATTCCACATGTGCCTGATGAAATAAAAAAACGAGTCATTTCTGCTGCAGACGGATTTGACATAGCCCTCATCGAAATAGGCGGCACAATCGGAGACTACGAAAACATCCCTTTCTTATTCGCTATGAAAAGCCTTGAACGTGAATTAGGGCGAGAAAATGTGGCATACATCTTAGTAACCTATCTGCCAACACCATCACACATAGGCGAGCCAAAAACAAAACCAACACAACAAGCCATCAAAACACTCGGCGAGTCAGGAATTTTTCCAGACTTTATTTTGTGCAGAGGAAAAGACCCCCTCGACGATGTGCGCAAGAAAAAGATTGAGATTTTTGCCAACATCAACAGCGACTGCGTCATCTCAGCACCAGATGTTCCCAGCGTGTACTCAATCCCCCTTAATTTTGAAAAAGAAAAATTAGGGGAAAAAATAATGAAAAGATTACAACTGGAACCAAAACAAAAACCAGACTGGACAACATGGAACCAACTGCTGCACAACATTGAAAACCCAACAAACAGCATAAAAATTGCAATCATTGGAAAATACGTTGATACTGGAAATTACTGCCTGCAAGACTCCTACATCTCAATAGGAGAATCACTCAAGCACGCAGCAGCGCATTCAGCAGCAGGCATTGAGATAAGCTGGATTGACTCAAAAAAATACGAAACAGGAGAAGAAACAATAAAAAACCTGCACGAATTCGACGGCATCATTGTTCCAGGAGGATTTGGCGCAAGCGGAGTAGAAGGAAAAATAACAACAATAAAATTCTGCAGAGAAAACAACATCCCATATTTAGGATTGTGTTACGGCTTACAGCTCGCAGTTGTTGAATTTGCACGACACGCGTGCAACCTTGAACTCGCACACACAACAGAAGTTGTCGAGAACACACCACACCCAGTCATTGACTTACAACCAGCACAAAAAGAAATACTTGCGCAAAGAGCATACGGAGCCAGCATGCGCCTCGGAGCATACTGCGCAGTATTAAATCCTGAAAGTAATGTGTTCAAACTTTACGAACAAGCCTCACGAATTGTGCAAAAAAACAACCTAACAGCGCTTGAGGAATTCAGAAAAGGCATTCTTAACGACGATAAACAAGTCGTTGTCGAACGACATAGGCACAGATACGAAGTAAACCCAAAATACGTTGATGTTTTAGAAAAAAATGGATTGATATTTTCCGGACATCACTTACGAAACGACGACACAAAACTAATGGAATACATCGAACTAAAAAACCACCCATTCTTTGTCGGCACACAAGCACACCCAGAGTTTTTAAGCAGCATAGAACATCCATCACCAATATTTATGGGATTTGTAAAAGCATGTGTTGAAAGAAAAGAAAAACGGAATTAAAGCTTGTCCAACAAAAACAGCATTATAAAAGACACTATTGAAGTCACTAAAAGATAATCTGGCTTCTTCAAAACAAAAGGAATCAAGTTCAGAACTACAACACTTGTTCCAACAATAATTCTTACTTCAGATGCCATTTATTCTCTCTAAACCAGATCTTCATAAGAAAGTTTTGGCACTTCAGGACCTTTGTAAGCAGCAAGCATCCAGTCAAGAACTGGGCGATAAACCACAGGAACTTGGTCACCAATCACTGAACGAATCATGCGCGCAGTTTCTTCTAAAACGCCGCGGGCAAAAGGCGCTTCGACCACAAAGCCGTTTTGTATTTTGACAGTGAGACTATGTTCACCAATAAGGTCATCATATTCATCATGTGCTGCAAAACCAAAACCAAAATAATAACTCTCTGGAACAATTTTACCACTGGCAACGAGCGCAAACGGATCTTTTACAGGGGCATTTTGATGATAATAATCACGACAAGTCCAATGGTGATTATCAGGACCATCTGGAGATAAAATAAGCTTGTGGTCAAAAACACCATTCAGCTGAATATCAAGATTACGCAAATGCTCAAACTCACCACCAGAATATCCTCCGGAAAACTTTCTTTGAGCACAAGGATAAAACAATCCACGAACAGGGATGTCTTCAAATCTGTCATAAACCTTGCCATCAACTTTACTCACTAATTTATCATCTTTTTTATCAAAACCATCCCAGTGCGGAACAAAATGATCAAGCAAAACATCCTTTGACAGACCAATAGATTCTGCTTTACTCAAAAAATATTCAAGCGGTAATTCAGTTCTTGACATAGTTTTCACCCAGGTTATACTGATTATTATCTCTTTGATTAGCGCCAGTATATTAACTTATTCATCCCACTTCAATGCGCCAGCAACACGATATTCAGTAACTCTCGTCTCAAAAAAATTCTTTTCTTTTGAAAGATCAGTTGCCTGCGACATCCACGGAAAAGGATTTTCTTTATCATACACTTTTGGCAAGCCAATGCGTTCCAAACGACGGTCAGCAATGTATTCAACGTATTCAACAAACTGCGCTGCATTAATGCCCAACAAGCCTTTTGGGCAAGTATCATGAGCATAAGCACCCTCAAGCTCAACTGCTTTCTTAATTAATGCAACAATCTCGCTCTGAAACTCCTGCGTCCATATTTCAGGATTTTCTGCCTTAATCGTGTTAATCACGTCACAGCCGAATGCAAGATGCAAGCTCTCATCACGCATGATATACTCAAACTGCTCGCCAACACCCACCATTTTATTCTGTCGCTTCAAAGCAAGCATCATTGCAAAACCAGCATAAAAAAAAATTCCCTCCATAATCACATAATAACCAATAAGGTCATGCAAAAAACGACGAATATTCTCCCTACCAAGAGTGACAAAAGTCGGATCAAAAATAGACTTCGTCAGCTCAACAACAAAATCATCCTTCTGCTTAATAGAAGGAACAGTAATGTACATATTATAAACTTCATCAGGGTCCAATCCAAGCGTGTCACAACAAAAAATAAACGTGTCAGTATGAATAGCCTCTTCAAATGCCTGACGCAACAAATACTGGCGGCATTCAGGATTTGTAACATGACGATAAACAGCAAGAACAATATTATTTGCTGTTAAAGACTCTGCTGTTGAAAAAAAACCAAGATTACGCATTATCAACAAACGCTCATGCTCATTTAGAACAACTGGTGATTTCCACTGCTCAACATCCTTCTGCATTGAAATCTCCTGAGGAGTCCAGTTATTTGCAACCCCACTCAAATAATACTCACGAGACCACAAGTAAGTCATAGGCAAAATCTTGTTCGGATCAGTTTTTGAATTATTAATAATAGTCATTGGCACGCCTCACAATCAGGGTCAGCAATACGGCAAGCTTTCACAGGAGCAAAAGAAACCTGCACTGGATCAACAAGTTTCTGAACAGTTTCGGCAACAACAGCTTCAGCAACAGGCTTGTACTCACGCTTTTGCGTAAAACCAAACTTTGACGCATCAAGAGTAGACTTTTCAATCTGGCTTGCAGCAAGAGTCCTCAAATAATACGTTGTTTTCAAGCCACACTTCCACGCATGAATGTAAACATCACTAAGTTTTTTCCCAGAAACACCATTAATGAAAACATTATGCGACTGGCTCTGGTCAATCCATTTTCCACGAGCAGCAGTAATATTAATTGCAGTTAATGGATCAATCTCAAAAGCCTCCCTGTATTTTTCCTTCAGATTTTGCGGAACCAACGGAATTAACTGCAAATTGCCATCATAATACTTAATCTGGTCAAGCATTTCCTTGCTCCACAAATTAAGCTTTTTCAAATCATCAACAAGATACGAATTAACAACAGTAAATTCCCCACTCATGTTAGCCTTCACATAAATATTCTTGTAAATAGGCTCAATGCACGGAAAACACCCAACAATGTTAGAAATCGTTGCTGTAGGCGCAACAGCCATCACATTTGAATTACGCATGCCAAACTGTTTTACATGCGAACGAACAACGTGCCACTCCATTCTTTCCTCGCGAGCAACAGGAATTTTCATTCCACGCTCCTCTTCAAGCAAAGCCAAAGTGTCAACAGGAAAAATATTCCTATCCCATTTCGAACCATTATACGACTGATACGAACCACGCTCTTTTGCAAGCTCAGAAGAAGCAAGAATTGCATGATACGAAATAAACTCCATACTATTATCAGCAAACTCAAGCGCGCTGCTGGCCTCAAAACCAAAATCAAGCTTAAACAAAGCATCCTGAAACGCCATAATGCCCAAACCAATCGGACGATGCTTCATGTTGGAATTCTGCGCCTCAATTGTAGGATAAAAATTTATGTCAATAACATTATCAAGCATGCGAACAGCAGTCTTCACTGTTTTGGCAAGCAATTCCTTATCAAGCCTGCCGCCAATAACGTGAACACCAAGATTAATCGAGCCAAGATTACAAACAGCAGTCTCATCCTCAGAAGTATTCAGCGTAATTTCCGTGCACAAGTTTGAA
The DNA here is from genome assembly GCA_016203425.1 of Candidatus Woesearchaeota archaeon. Taxonomy (GTDB): domain Archaea; phylum Nanobdellota; class Nanobdellia; order Woesearchaeales; family ARS49; genus JACQMU01. The sequence continues at coordinate 4,292 of JACQMU010000165.1, read as the reverse complement.
GAGTGAACCACACCACAATGATCCTGCGGCGAACGAATGTTGCAAGGATCCTTAAAAGTAATCCACGGATGGCCAGTCTCAAACAACATGCCCAACATTTTACGCCACAATTTTACAGCAGACAAAGTCTTGAACTTTTTAATCTGGCCTTTTTTTGCTTTTTCCTCATACTCAACATACCGCTTCTCAAACTTTTTGCCATAAATATGGTGAAGATCAGGCACTTCATCAGGAGAAAACAAAGTCCATTCCTCATCATTCAAAACACGCTTCATAAACAAGTCAGGAATCCAATTAGCAGTATCCATATCATGCGTACGGCGACGCTCATCACCAGTATTTTTTCTCAAATCAACAAAATCCTCAATATCAAGATGCCATGCCTCCAAATAAGCACACGTTGCACCACGGCGCTTGCCACTGCGATTAATAGCAGCAGTCGTATCATTCGCAATCTTCAAAAAAGGAACAACACCCTGACTCTCAACATTAGTGCTCTTAATGTACGCGCCAGTTGAACGAATATTTGTCCAGTCATTAGCAATACCGCCAGACCATTTTGACAACTGAGCATTATCACCAACACATTTGAAAATGTGCTTAAGGTCATCTGTAACAGTTGTCAAATAACATGAGCTCAACTGAGGATGCATTGAACCTGCATGAAACAAAGTGGGCGTGGAAGGCGTAAACAAGAATTTTGACATTGCCTCATAAAACTCAAGCGCGCGCTCATTATTTTTAGGCTCATTAATCGCAAGCCCCATAGCAACACGCATCCAAAACCCCTGAGGAAGCTCAAAACGAACATTATCCACCTTCAAAAAATATCTTTCATACAAAACCTGAACACCAAGATATTCAAAAAAGTTATCCCGCTCAATAGCCAAACCATACGAAAGCCTGTCCAAATCAAACAAAAGCATGCGCTTATCCAACAAACCACACTCAACACCCTTTTTAATCCCCTGAATAAATGCCTCACGATACTCCATTCCAAAAACATCATTAGAAATCGACTTACCCATAGCCTCCTTATACAATCTTTGCAAAAACAAACGCGCGCCAACAAAACTATAAGCAGAATCACGCTCAATAAACGCAATCGTTGCAAGCACCAACGCCTTATCTATTTCGTCTGTTGTCACACCATCATAAATATTCTTGACAAGTTCCTTTGAGATTAAATCAACATCAATATCCTGCTCAAACCCCTTACTTGCACGGGAAATGCACGCCCGCACTTTTTTAATATCAAACAAAGCAATCCTGCCATCACGCTTCCTAATTGTAAGCTTACCCAACAAAGACTTCTCAATATTCTGCTTTTTTTGCTCATCACGGTCCTTTTGGCGTTTGTTTCTATACAAAATGTACTCTTTCGCAATCTCATAAAGGCCTTTTTTAACAAGATTTTTTTCAACAATGTCCTGAATGTTTTCCACATTAGGAAAAAATTCAACAAAACGCTCCTCAACTTCCTGACAAATCAACAACACAATCTCATCAAGAACCTGATCAGATAGTGTTTGCCCGCAAGCCTTCACTGCCTTTAAGATTGCATTGCGAATTCTGTTCTGGTCAAAATCAACAACCTCGCCATTGCGCTTTACAACCATTAATTTCGGCATGCTTCCACCCTTTTTTCAACCAATACACTATCACTAAACTTTTGCAAGATTAAACACAAAAGTCAAGTATCCTTTTGGAAACGTCAAGTAAGTGCCGATATTTAAGCATTATTAAGATGAAAAGTGTAGGATGAGAAGTATATTTTTTGGCTTATTGGCCATTAATCTTGAATTTCATTCTTGCATCACAAATTGCGCGATCAAGCTTCACTATAAGCTCATCAATGCTCAATACACCTTCTTCTGCCATTGAACAATCTTTGGCCAAATTTTTGAATAACTTACTTTCCAACGCAGCACCCTCAATTTTCTCAACAAGCACAGGGTTTTTTGACAGCACCAAAGCCTTTGTGTAATCAATCACTGCCTGCGTAAACTTCTTCAAGAAAAAACTATTATTGCCAAGCTCTTCATACGCGCCAGCATGCCTGTTATCAATCTCAAGAGCCCACTCAACTGCGCTTATTGCCCTTCGAAAATCAGCCTTAGCACGATAACACTGCGCAGCATTGACAAACGCACAAGCCGCAGCCTTGTCTATTTCTTTCAAACGCTTGTCTTTTTTACGCAAACGTATTTCACGCACAAAATACTGGAGCGCTTTCACAGGAGAGCCATCCATCAAACAAATAATGCCTGCATTTTTTTGGAATTTTGGCTCATCAGGCTCAAGCTCAACTGCTTTCAAAAAGCACACTGCTGCATCACTAATCTGTCCAGCATCTTTCAAACACACGCCTTTGTTTGCATACGCATCAGCACAACGAGGATCTGCCTTAATCGCACGAGTATAATCATGCAGCGCAGCCTCCTGATTGCCCACTTGATCATACAAGACACCGCGATTAAAAAATGCACGTGCGCACAAAGGATCACATTTTATCGCGGCATTAAAATATATTTTTGCCTCATCATAATTGCCCAACTTTGCATAACACACCCCAACATTGGCAATTGCAATAGCCTTCTTGCACACATCACTTAACAACTTGCTCGCCTGCTCAAATACAGGCATAGCTTCTGCATATTTATTCTCAGCAATTAAACGATGCCCGTGCTCAACCAGCTGTTTAGCATCTGCGTCCATGCGCTACAACAAAATGACACCTCTTTAAAAACAATATGTTTTAATACGAGTATTTTAATTCTTGAACAATGCACCTGCGCGTTAACGAATTCAATTTACAACACACACTTGAATCAGGACAATTCTTTCGATATTATCTGAAAGATGGGTTTTATTATGTTATTAGTGGAAATAATTTCTTTAAGATACGACAGCAAGGAAAGAACCTTGAATTTTTGGGAACAAAAAGAAAATTTGTACAACAGTTCTTAGGGCTCAACCACGATTTTGAAACAGTGAAAAAACAATTCAGCAAAGACAAATACTTGAATACTGCGATGAAACAATACTCAGGACTGCGAATAATGAAACAAAACCAGTGGGAAACACTAATTTCTTTCATTTGTTCGTCAGCATCAAACATACCAAAAATAACAAAAAATGTCAATTTACTTGCTGAAAATTTTGGAAAAAAAATTAACTTTGAAAACGAAACAGCATTTGCTATGCCCATGATTGGAGAGATGAATGACTTAGCAAAAATAAAAAACTGCAAAGTCGGCTTTCGGGCAAAATATTTGTTTGAAGCGAATAGAATTCCAACAGACTTTTTTGATATTATTAAGAATTTAAATTATACTGACGCAGTATCACAACTAACAACACTTAACGGAGTGGGAGAAAAAATAGCAGACTGTGTACTATTATTTGGGTGCAACAGACTTGAAGCATTCCCAGTAGATGTCTGGATAAAAAGAGTTGTGCAAGAACTTTATTTTGACAACAAAGAAACAAATAACAAAGAAATAAAAAAGTTCGGGCAAGAAAAGTTCGGAAAAAATGCAGGATATGCAAACCAGTATTTGTATCATTGGAGGAGGAATCAATGAAAAAGATTATTGAAATATTACGTGCACTTGAGGAACAACAACAAGACGAATCCATGCTCTCACAATTCGGCGAGCGAAGTCCTTTCCAAATATTAATTTCCACAGTGTTAAGTGCGAGGACAAAAGACACAACAACAATTCCTATCTGCAAAGTTTTGTTTGCGAAATATCCAGATGCGAAAAGTCTGGCGAGGGCTGATACAAAAATATTGCACAAAATATTGTACGGCATAGGGTTTTACAAAGTGAAGTCAAAAAGAATAAAAGAAATCAGCAAAATTTTGTTGGAGAAATATCATGGAGAAGTTCCGAAAAAACTTGAAGAACTAATTTCGCTGCCAGGTGTTGGGCGCAAGACTGCAAACTGCGTACTTGTTTATGCATTCAGAGTTCCTTCAATTCCAGTAGACGTGCACGTTCACAGAATTTCTAACAGACTTGGATGGATAAAAACAAAAACACCAGAAGAAACAGAGCAGGCATTGATGAAACTTGTTCCGAAAGAATTTTGGGTCGAAGTCAATGAACATTTTGTTGTTCACGGACAAACAATATGCAAACCAATATCGCCATTTTGCAGTAAATGTCCTGTTAGTGATTATTGCAAAAGAATTGGGGTGGTAAGTAACAGGTGAACGGAAGTTTGTCAAGAACCACCAGCTAAAGCAGGTGGCGTGAAGTGATAATAACCACAAGATTTAATAG
>JACQMU010000159.1 GCA_016203425.1 Candidatus Woesearchaeota archaeon | reverse complement strand
TCTCAATAGCCTTGCACAAGGACAAATGCAACAAGTCCGCGAAGTAGAAGAACGACAAAGACGATTCACAGCAGTATCTGACTACGCAGAAGCAAAAACATTCCAAACATACGCAGAAGCAGGCATTGCAGCACTGAGAGAAACCCACAACAAAAACACATTTGCAAAAAACCCAATCCATGTAGGGCCAGAAATAGGCTGGCCGCAATACTACGGCTCACACCCCAGAGAATTCGTTGATGTTATTATGAAATCACGAGATAAAATGGTAGAACTCACGACAACACCAAAACAAAAAAACTGGAAAGGAGAATTCGTCGACAAAGAAGGAAGCATATTTGACAAAAAAGGCGAAAGAATAACAGAACAAAACGCAGCGCCAAACCCATACTTCAAAGAAGGGGTAACAAAAGAACAAGCAGAACAAGAAGCGCGAAAACACATCAAAGGAACATTTGATACAGGACACCTTGGAATGTGGTTACGCAACTTCAGGCCAGACCTGCCATTTGACCAGCGCAAAGAAGAATTCAACAAATGGTTCACAGAACAAGTAGAATGGCTGGCAAAAGAAAACAAAAAACATGACCTCATTGGCGGACTGCAAGTAGTTGACAGCGCATCAGGAGCACACGCACACCTTCCACCAGGACAAGGCATACTGCCAGTTTTTGAAGCAGCAAAAATACTAAAAGAAAAAGGCGGATTCAAAGGATTCATAGTATCAGAAGGCCATGAAGAAGAAAAATTCGGCGAAGGAAGAATGCTCCTCAAAACATGGCAAAAGTTCGGCGCACACATAGAAAATCCTTACAGGCCAACAGGGCCATCGCCAATGACGTGGAACGCAGTCCAACACTCATACTTTGGAAAAACATACTCGCCAATGTTCATGTTCGGCTCATACGCACCATCAAATGAGTTTAAATTATGGAGCGAAGTACCACTTGAATAATTAGTTAGGAATAGAAACCAACACTTTGCTTAACTCATACAAACATTTAGACCATCCAGGATACATCAAACTAAAAATTCTGCGCTCTTCATCAGCAACAGAACTCGCAGCAACAGCACCAGTATGCTCATATTTTGTCAGCCAATCAGAAGCCAAAAAATTAATGCCGCCATTCGAACGCCAAGCCTCAAACTGCACCTGTTCAGCTTTCTTTTCAACTTTATCCTCATGCACTTCAACAACAGGCAGTTCAGACTTCTCGCCATCATTCTTCATAGACAATTCATAATAATTCACGCCGTTACTTTTTGCATCATAAAATTCTTCACTGCCATTATATAGTGTATAAGAATGGCTGTCTTCGCCATGCACGTAAACAACGTCATCAACACCAACAATTTTTGTGGCATCATCACTGGTTTTTGCAGCCAAAGTTTCTTTGTCAGCAGAGTCATCAGTTTTAATTGCTGCTTCCAAACTATCAACATCATTAATTTCATCTTTCAATTCTTTTTTTTCAATTAAAGCGTGCGTTGGCATTTGCAACATTCTTGCGTAAACTGTATTTAAATCTTATGCACGAATTTCGTTAGGTTTATAAGTTCCAATATTCATTGAACTATACAAAACAGGTGAACAGAGCATATGCAGTTCAAGATAGAAAAGAAAACACCATTTACTGAGCCGGAATATTCGCCAGAAGACTACAAGTCAGCACAAAAATTTGCAGACGCACTAAAAAGAGAGCTTGGCACAGAATTCTTAAAAGCAGTAGTGCTGTTTGGCAGCACAGCACGCGCAGAAACAAAAACAGTACAAGAACACGACATAGACGTTTTGCTCATCATCAATGATTTAACAATTGTTCTCAACCCAGAAGTCATCAGCGCATACCGCGTCATAGTCGAAAAAACCGCAAGCGGCATCAACAAACGGCTGCACATAACAACACTAAAACTCACAAACTTCTGGGACTACCTGCGCAATGGTGATCCGTTGGCAATAAACATGCTGCGAGACGGAGTAGTACTGCACGACACAGGATTCTTCATGCCAGCACAAGCACTATTGTACCAAGGAAGAATACGCCCAACAACAGAAAGCATCTGGGGATATTTTGTTCGCGCGCCAGCAACATTAAATAATTCAGAATGGCACGTTTTACAAGCAGCATTAGATTTGTACTGGGCAGTCATAGACGCAGCACACGCAGCACTAATGAAAGTAGGCGAAGTGCCACCAACACCAGCACACGTAGCAGGACTAATAGAGAAAAAACTATCAGCAAAAGGACTTGCGCCAAAACGAGCAGCACAAATAATGGAATTCTTCTACAACCTCAGCAAACAAATAACCCACAGGCAACTAACAAAAATCAACGGCAAAGACTACGACAACTACAAAAAAGAAGCAGAACAATTCATCGAACAAATGAGAAAAATTGTTGAAGAGAAAGTATAATTTCTTAAAAAGCAGCTGGCTTAACCGGAAATCTTCCGGCTGAGGCGGAAACTTTACGGCGGTGCCGGAAAAAAATTAGAAAGGCATATAAACAATGAAATCATGAATATTTCTATGCAACAAACAGCACATTTCAGAAGGTCAATCTGGGATTATTTGTTTTATCTATGCTGGTCTGTTTTAGCGATTTGGTTCATACTAAAGGTTTTTGGCATAATAAACACACCTATCTGGCTTGAGTATTGGGTTCCTCTCGGATCATTTCTTCTTGGGTTTCTGATGCTCTATCAAAGCATAATGGACAAGATTATTGTATTAAGCAACAGTGATGCAAGAATGGAAATAAGATTAGGTCATTTAGAAACAGGATTAGACCATATTAAAAAAGATGTTGAGTTCTTAAAACAAAAATAGGGTGGTATTTTAGCTCATAAAACAATATTTATTTCTTTTACAAAACGCTGAATTGCCCAATTGAAGTTCTTATCTTTCTTGAAAGTATTGGCAATGAACAATAATTTAATCACCCAGTAAAGCTTTATGCGGAAACGAAAGTTTTCTTCATCAATTTTGACGCCTTGCTCTTTTAAGCATTTGAAATATTCCTGAAGAAGTTTTTCGTACATGGCGCGATTTTTGCCATACTCATCAACGTAACCTGCAAAGTCCCATGCAGGGTCACCGCTCATGGACCATTCGAAATCAATCACTGCAGCAATGTTCTTGTTATTAACAATAATGTTGTCAAATCCAATATCCCCATGAAGCAGTTTTCCTTTTTGTCCAGTGAAGTATTCTTTATAC
>JACQMU010000158.1 GCA_016203425.1 Candidatus Woesearchaeota archaeon | reverse complement strand
GTGCTTGTTATGTCATAAACTGCAGACTCAAGAATAGCTTGTTCTTCTCTTTTATTTGATTCATTAAGCGCAAATCTTCTTGGATCAGCAGAACTGCCAGCATCATCATACCACAAAGAACCTTTGAACGGGCCATGCTTCCTCAAAAGTTCAGCACGCGTGCCAGTCCCCAAAGACTGTGCTGCAAAAATAAAAAACCATTTCAAAACATGCTCACGCAATGTGCGTGGATGAGCAAGCTCTGAGCCGAAAGCATCTGTCGTCTTAATATCGCTTCCTTCAAACACATTAAAATCAGAAAAATAAGCTTCCTTATCAAGCACGCCTGCATCATACTTTTGAAGCGCATAGTTTGCAAAAAATTCTGCAACAGCAACACCAACATAACGCCACATCAAACGAGAACCAATCTGGCGAATATGCGTTGTTTCATGAAATGCAAGCTGTAAATAATCAACAAGGTTATCAAGAGACTGTTCTTTATTTTCGTCAAGCAGCTCAATCCTTGAAACTTCAGGATTTTTAGGCCAGCCCATATCAATATCAAATACCCACGCAACACCTTTATTTCCGCCAATGTACAAATCATGCTCAGGATATGCTGTTTCAAAACGCTTTACCAAAGGCGCATCACCTTTATGAAAATTAACGTGGTCAATTTCAACAAGATTTCCAGCAGTATCAGTGCCTGAAACCATAATTTCCTGCCAAATGCCATTAGAATACTGCCTATTCCTGCGAACAGCACCATCATCTTTATTTTTTACAAAACAAGTGGCGTAAAACGAAGGCAGATTTTTTCCTGACAAAACTTCCATAACAAGACGCAAGTTTCTTGCAAATTTCGCGCCATCTTTATCTTCAAACAGCGAAAGGTAAACACTGCCGATAAATTTGTTTTCTTCCTCGTCAAACAAATCATGCAATAATTTTTGAGGAGCTCGTTCTTTATCAGAAACTGCAGCAGAAACATCCACATCACGGAAAAACTTTTCGTAAGCAATACTTTCAAACTCGCGCGCATGAGTTTCAGGAACGCCAAAACACTCAAGACTTTTGCCAATGTACGCAAAAGGATGATCTGAATGATATGCAGACAGCATGAAGTTTCTGTCAGAAAAACAACGCTCAATCCAAGAAGAAATCAATTCTTTTGACAATTTAGTTTCAGACTCTTTAATACCTCCAGCAAGCACTGTTCTGCTGTCACGTGTTATTTCAAGAAAATAAGGCTGTCCAACACCAAGATGGTCTGTTGCAACAAGCTCTCGCAATCTTTCATGATAAAGTTCAGCAGTACGCGAAACAACCTCAATCTTTTCACCAGAAACATCAGAAAGAGAATAAGCGCGCAATTTGTCAAACGGCAGTCCTTTAACAGCCGCAATTGATTCCCACAAAGATGCCAGCAAACGATGACGAGAATCTTCATCAGGAAGCTCGTTTGATTTGTTGTAATTCATAACATCATTTGCAACACCTGCAAGCAAACCAGCAATGGCAGTATCATGCATTTTTTGAAGAATAGCTGAAGCTTTTTCCAACAACAATGCAACATTCTTCTGTTCATTCGCATACAAAGAAAAATCAGATTCAATCGAAGGACGCTCAGTTGTTTGCGCCCAAAAAGGTTTTAATGCAGGAACATACTCGAACCTGCTTCCACGCTCAACAAGCTCTGAATCCTGTTTGTAAACAGGCAAAGCATGGGGCGCATTAATCAGCTGGTCAACCAAAGACTCCAACAAAAACCCCGCACCACTTCGAACATTCCTGACAACAGCATCAACAGAATGAGGAGTTCTAGCAATCACTTTATGTTTAGCCCCGTTTTCTTCAACAATAAATGATTCATCAACACCATAACCAAAAGAAGTCAGCCAGACACAAATTAAACTCTCATTCAACAAACCATTCTTGCCATAAAGCTGTAACGCAGCAGCGCGCGCTTTGTTAAAATTTATCAAAGCATCATGCAACCAAGCATCAGGAACACACTTCTTGTCAAAATCAATCTCGCAAAACCTTTTCAAATTCTCTGTTTTGAGAGCGGCATCTGCCGCAGACTTATCTTCTTTTTCGAGCTTTGCACGATACTCACGATAACCAGACTTTGAAATCTGAGTATTATACAAATTGTTTACACTGTCGACAAGTTCCTTAAGAGAAATAATAGTTTCAGGACTTGGATAGCCAGCAGCGCGGGCAACAGCTTGCGT
>JACQMU010000017.1 GCA_016203425.1 Candidatus Woesearchaeota archaeon | reverse complement strand
TCAGAAATGTTTCTTCAGGGAGTTGTGTTGTTAATAGTTTTTTTCCCGTGTCTGTTAATGATACTGTTGGTGGTTGGTCTTTGCTGAAATTTATGGCATTTTTTGTTTTGAGTATTCCGATGCTGACGTTGAGTTCTTCGTTTGTGATTTTTGCTTCTGTTTGGATTTTGTTTAGGGCGAATTGTTTGTTTTTTAATGCGTTGATAATTTTGCGTTCTGGCAGTCCTTGTGTTATGCTTTTTTTGCCGTTCTCTCCAAGAATAATGCATGTTTGCGTTGTTGTTGTGAGGGTGATTGCTTTTTTGTTGTCAAGCCATTGCAGTGCTCGCATGGCTTCTGTTTCGTTCATTCCTGTTTTTTCTGTTATTTCTGTTGTGCTTGTGCCTGTTTTAAGAATTGGTAGGACTTTTCGTTCAAGTGGGTGTAGTGTTTCAGTGAGTTGATTGATGTCCATGACGGTAAAAGAAAAGCATACCCCTTATTAAAACTTTGGCGGTAGTCTCATGGTTTTCCATGCCGTGTCAAATAGGTTTTCCATTGCTTTGGCATAGAATGGTGCATCTACCCATATTCCTACATCATATGTTGGATGGACTTCTTGGTCGTCTAATAGCATGAAAACTAAGTCTTTGCCATCAACTATGCAGAATCTTGCTTTTGCGTCACTGTGTCTTACTTCTGCTATGTCACCGAGGTCTTTGAGTGCGTCTTTTGTTTCTTTGGTGAGTGGTGCTGCTATTTTTATTTTGACTCCTTTTTTCTTGAGTTTTTCAAATAGTGGTTTGAATCCTTCTATTTTTCTGAGGAATCCTTGTGAGGTTGTCATTACCGTGACGCTTTTTTGTGCGTTTCTGAGGAGTAGTTCTAAATGTCCGTAGAGGTTGCGTCTTCCGCGTAGGCTTCCGCTTAATTCTGTTGGTTCGATAAGTTCAATGCCTTGTGTATGGAGTGTTGTTAATTCATTTATTAGGTCTGTTTGTTTTAATTCGTCTAGTCTTCGTACGCGTTCGTCTGCAATTTCTTTTGTGTTTTTCTTGACGCGTTCAAGTACTTCTGATGGTGGAACAGCAATGTATTTTATTGGCTTGCCGAGTTTCATTACAACAAAGCCTTTTCGTTCAAGGCTTTCGAGAACGTCGTAGCTTCTGCTTCGCGGCACGTTTGCAATGTCTGAGAGTTCACCCGCAGTTGCAACACCGCGTGATAATAACGCTGCCCATATTTTTACTTCGTATAGGTTGAGGAAGAAGTATCGTCGGAGTTTGCTTAAAAATTCTTCTTTTACTATCATTGTACCATCCCCTTTTTTGTGCGACTTCAGCAAAACGTTATCGATTACTACTATTAATATGTTACGTTTTGCGCGCACTGCAAAGGAGTATCATCGAGCTTTATCTCGACAAAGAATTGCTGTTAAGCTATGCTTTATAAGTTTTTGTGGTCAAAAAAGGAGATGTTGGAATGGTGTGTTCATAGTTTATAACGTATGAGTGCTGCAATGCCGCTTATGCCGTCAAGTTTTTTTCCGGCTTGATTGTCGCTGTGGATGATTGTTATTGTTCCTTTCATTGTGTCGACTGTGCGCATGATTTTTTCTATGACAAAATATTTTTTTTCTTCGCGCGCATTTGTAATTAATCCGTCTGTTATTAACAGAATTTTTATTGCTCCTGCTTCTGCTGCATCGCTTGTTGCAGGTATGCCGTAAACTATGTTGCCGTTGCGTTTTATTTCTGCAAGAAGTTCGTCGACAAGCTTTAGTTCGTTGGCAGTGCGTTCTTGTTTGAGTGCAGTGTGTATTTCTTCTCTTTTGAGGACTTCGTTGAATGCTGTTTCGTCAACAGATGATACTGTTGCTTGTATTATTTTTTTTCTTATGTCGTCTGTTCCTAATGTTTTGAGGAGTTCTTCTTTCCAGAATGATGGGCTGGCAAGAATGATGTGGTCTAGTTGGAGTCTTTGGTCGTATTCTTTTATTTTTTGTATGATTGTTTGGTAAAAATTTCCTGTTGGCTTGTGTTCTGAATGTTTTTTTGCAACATCTCCTTTTATGTGTCCTAAAAGTTTGTATCCCTGCCGTGTCATTTGTGCAAGAAATGCTTCTTCTCTGTCAAAGATGCAGATAATAATGTTTGGTTGTTTTATTTCGCTTGCTTCTTTTAGTTTTTTGAGTTGGAATTCCATCCATCTTTCTTTTTCAATGGTGATAACATCATTGATTTCTGCTGAAAGTGTGTGGTGGCTTCCGCGTTGTACTTCTTCTGGTCCGTCTGTCACTGTGCCTGTAATCCGCAGTGTTTGGCTGCTTGGCTCGTATTGCGTGTTCTCAACAGATATTATTAGTGTTATTGTTGTTTTGTAGCTTGCTGATTTTTCTTCTGTTCCTGTTTTTATTTTTCTGACGGTTGTGCCTTTAACTTTGTCATTTTGTGTTATTATTGTGCTTAGATACCATAAGTCTTCTGTGTTTTCTATCTTGACTTTTACAATGCCATGTTTTAGGTTTGAATGGATTATTTTCATCAATGAATTTAAATTCGTTACATTTATATATACTTATTGTTCTCATTTTATTTGTAGAAAAATGGTTATGGTTAACAAAAAAGCTCAGGCATCGACATTAATTTTTCTAATTATGGTTTTGTTGATATTTTATATCCTTTTTTTGCCTGCTTCTGAACGTGAGAAGTTGCTTGGTGAGAATGATTCAACAACAAGTGTTTTTGTTGCAAGTGAGCCTGTTGTTTTGTTGTCTGATGATGTTGGTACATTAACGCAGGTTAAGGAAAAGGATATTGAGCATACGCTAACTCCTGTTATTCTTGAGGAGCGTGTTAGTGCTGAGGTTTTTGCTGAACTGCCGCCTTTTACTGTGCGTAAGGGTTGGTTTTTTGCCTCGCCTAAAGAATTTGTTTTTTCTGTTGAGAATCCCGCGCTTGTTGAAGGTGGTTTGTTGAGTTTTCAGGTTGGCCAGCATCGTGGATTGTTAAGTATTAAGGTGAATAATGTTGAGGTTTTTGATGGTGAACTGAATGATGGTCCTAATGTAATAAAGATTAAAAAAGAATTGTTGCAGAAGATGAATGTTGTTGAGTTTGCTGGCAGGGGTTTTGGTTTGTTGGCAAGGCAATATTTTTTTAATGATGTGAAGGTTGTTGGTGATGTTAAGGACCTTTCAAGAGAATCTGTTGTTGAGTCTTTTATTGTTTCTCCTGAAGAAAAAAATGCTCTTGCTTCTGGGTATTTGTCTTTTTATGCAGTGTGCAACAGGGAGTTGGCTGGAACTTTGGCAACAACATTGAATGGAAGGCTTCTTGCATCCGTTGTGCCTAATTGTAACAGTGTTAATCGTTTTGAGCTTGTTGGTGATGATTTTGTTGAGGGTAAAAACTTGTTAAATTTTAACATGCCTTCTGGAAAAGCAAGATTAGATAGTGTTGTTGTGAAAACAAAGCTTAAGCCGACTAAGGGGTATGTTAATTATTTTAATGTTAATAGTTCTGTTTTTAGCCGTGTTTTAAACAATAATGACCGTGTTATGTTGCGTGTTTATTTTGTTGATGATGATGCTCAAAAGACTGCTGACTTGAATATTAATGGTATTTTAGGTTCAGTTGACCAGCGTAATGCTTTGTATGAGAAGGACATTACTTCAAAAACTCGTGAGGGCAATAATTACGTTGCTCTGACTCCAAAGGTTGCTGAGCTTAATGTTGTTAAGTTAGAAGTTAAAGTGGAATAATGATGGTCGAATGGCTGATGATAAAAAAAAATGGGCGTCTCTTGCAGAGAATCTTGGTAATATTAAAGAAGGATTTAAGTTTGTAAGCCAGTTTAATATTGGAAAGATTATTCTAATTTTGGGAATTATTGTTGCGGCAATTTTTAGTGCTTTGTCTTTTGGTGTATTTGGTGGGCTGTTGGTTATTGTTGGCTTATTTATTATTTGGTTGATGTTTAAGAGTCCAAATGTTTTAGGTTTTGTTGGAAGTGTTGTCAAAGGCATTGCTTTTGCAGGTGTTTTAGTTGTGATTTTGTTTTTTTTGAGTGTTTACACTCCTTTTCCTCCTTTATTATTACTGGTTATTGAGGGCATTCTTTTGATTCTTTTCATTGCAAAGATTGACGCAAAAGCAGGGATGGTGACAATTATTATTTTGATGGTGCTTGCGCCTTCTGCACACCAGTATGCTTCACTGCTTCCTGAAAATAGCGCTCTTGCCCAATCAGTCACCTCAATAGAACAGCAATTGTCTGGCAGTCTTAACATAATTTCTCCAAAACGTATTTCTGAACAAATTCAGCGTGATGTTAAGCGTCAGATTGCTTTAGCAAGTGGTGAATATTATACTTCAAGAGTTGATGCTGGTGCTAAAAAACAGTTGGGTGTTTTTATGGATGAAGTTAAGACTACGCAAAAGCTCGCGACTTTTTTTGTTGGTGAGCCTGTTAATTTTTTTACGAAGATTACTGCGCGGGCTTTGGATTTTAATGTAAAGCTTAATCTGAGATGTGGTGTTGATGGTATTGTTGGTAAGGTTAGTCCTGTATCTGAAGAATTGTTTGGCAGTGCTGGTGCTTCTGAGGAAAATTCTAAAATTATTGATGTTGATTGTGTGTTTCCTAAAGAGCAAACAAAGGATTGGTCTGCTGGCTCGCGGACTGCAAAAATTAGTGCTTTGTTTAATTTTGCCACGCTTGGTTATCTTGATGTTTATTTTATGGATAAAGAAAAAAAGAATGAGCTTGACAGGCGGAATTTGTTGATGCAGTGGAAAGCTTCTTTGCCTTCTGCAGATGGTGTGTCTGTTACAACAAGTGGTCCTGTGCGTGTTGGTATTGGTGTTGGTGACCTGCCTTTGGGTGTTGCTCCAACTGATGAGGATGGGCCTGCTATTGGTATTAGTTTTGATAATGCTGGCTCTGGTGAAATGACTTCTTTGTCGCAGGTTATGCTGATGTTGCCTAAGGGTTTGTTGGTGGCAGATGTTAATGGTGATTCTGGTGTTGTAAGAAAGATTTCTTGTGTTGAACTTGATGAGTCTGACCAACGTGGTTGTGATGATGATGGCATGGAGGTGTATTTGCTTGATGCGCCTCGCACTTCTGGTCCTCAGCTTCAGATGGGTGTGAAAGCTAAAGAAACGTGGACTGGAGAAAATATTAAATTTGATCTTGTTTCATTGCGTATTCATACAAAAATTGGTGATTATGGTGCTTTGGTTGGTAGTGGTGCAACTGCTGTTCCTAAAAAGGTTTGGGCTAAAGTTGTGTATGACTATGCTCTTAGTAAGGAAAAAACTTTTTCAGTTCGTGTTCCAGTAAATGCTCATCCTGAGGTTATTTCATGAAGACAAAAATAATGATTATTGCATTGCTTTTGTTGGTTGCGTGTGTGCCTTTCATTCCTTCAAAACAGGATATTTCTATTCCTAAACTTTATGAGGGTTCGCAGGGTGTGGATGTTTGGTTTGTTCAGAATGCTCCTCCGAATGATGTGTTTGAAGGGCAGTTGTTTGGGGTTGCTTTTAGTCTTGAAAACAAGGGTGCTAGTGATATTGAAAATGGTGTGTATGTTGTTGGTTTGCCGCATGAGCTTACCGCTCGTGAGGGTGTTGTTGGGCGTTTTAGTCTTAAAGGAAAGTCTGTGTTTAATCCTTTTGGTGAGTCTAAAATCATTAAGTTTTCTGCGCATGCTGGTGAGCTTGCGTCGCAGGTTGCGCGTGTTCCTGCTGGTTTGAGTGTTGATGTGTGTTATCCTTATCATACTGAAGTTAGTGCACAGGTTTGTATTAATCCAGAACCAACAATTATTAGTAAGCCAAAAAGTGTGTGCACACCTTCAGCGCAAAGTTTCTCTGGTCAGGGTGCGCCTGTTGTTGTTACAAAAATTGATGTTCCTCAGATTTTGCCGCTGGATAATCCTGCATTAGTACAGCCTCAAATAACATTGAGCATCAAAAATGTTGGTCGTGGTTTTGTTGTTGACAAATATCGTTTTGCTGATGCGTGTACTCCGAGAGGTGGCAAAGAGTTATACAATGTTGTTCGCATTGGGGGTTATTTATCTGAATTGCCATTAGACTGTCGTCCGCAGGAATTGCGCTTGTCTGATAAGGAGAATACTGTTGTTTGCACTTTGCCTTCTGGTTTGGAAAAAGCTCGTGGCAGTCATTTGGCGCTTTTAAATGTAAAGCTTGATTATGGTTATGTTGACAAAAAGTCTAAACAGATTTATGTTAAGAGAGCATTATCGTGAGAAAGTTTTAAAAGTCTGAACATTTTTGTTGTATAATTATGAAAAAGAGCGTGCTGTTAGTCTTAATATTATTGCTTATTGCTGCTTGCCAGCCAACAACGCAAACTAAAGAGCAACAACAAATTTCTTTTCGTTCTGGTTCTGAGGGTTTGAGGATTTCTTTTATGGAAAACCTTCCGCCGCCCAGATTGTTTGATAATGAGGATTTTAATGCGGTTATTCAAATAGAAAATCGTGGTGCTGCTGATGTTGGCGCTCCTGGTGACAAAATTTATCTTTCTGGTTTTGATCCTTCAATTATTGCTGGTGTTTCTACGTTTGGCATGCAGATTCCTCCGCTTCGTGGCAAGGATCCTGTGACTCAGCAGGGTGATGTTGATACTGTTTTTTTCAAGGGTATGGTTGCTTTGTTGAAGGATCGTGGCATTACTCAATTGCCAATTAAATTGCTTACTACTGCTTGTTATTCTTATGAAACGCTTGCTAGTCCGCAGGTTTGTATTGACCCTACTCCTTTTTCTCCGTCTTTAAAGCAAAAGGTTTGTACTGCGCAGAATGTTGCTTCTGGCACGCAGGGTGCTCCTGTTGCTGTGACAAGTGTTGAAGTGCTTCCTTCTCCTGGGAGTACTAAGTTTAAGATTCATGTTAGTAATGTTGGCGGCGGTCGTGTTTTCAGATATGGTATGTCTGCTTTGAGCAAGTGTAGTCCTTTTACTGAGGGTTTGAGTTTTAATGAGCTTGATTATGTTGAGGTGCAGGACGTTATTGTTTCTGGTGTGTCGATTAAAAATACTTGTCGTGCGATGGATCAGAATAATGTTCCTTTGCGTGGTGGTCAGGGTGTGTTTTATTGTGAGTTTAACCGTTTGCGTGGCTCGTCTGCGTATCTTACTCCGTTAATTATTAAATTAAGGTATGGTTATGAAACAAGTTTGTTGAAGAATGTGGATATCTTTTCGTCTTCTTAGATTAACACATTTATTGCAGCAGGTCTTTTTCAAACAATCTTGTGCCATCTTTTTTGGTGATTGGTGTTGATTCACCGTCTAACAACCCGTCCCCGTTTAAATCAATGCTTAAACGCTCATTCCATCCATTAACAGTGAACCCAAATGCCCCGAATCCAACATTAATCACGCCTGTGGCTGATGGGAGAATGTATTGAACAGAGTATGTTCCGCCTGCGAGCTCTTCAAACCATACCTCATTCGTGGGTGGATGTAAAATTGCATATCGCCAGATGCGTGTGTTCTCTTGCAGTCTGTCTGTAAGCACAAAATAATCACCTGGGTTCACATTCACATAACCGCTGGCTGGGCTTGGTTCAGAGAAAATTAATGGGCCCATATTCTGTTGTAAGGGGTCAATCAACACCGCGCCATTTTTGTAGACAAACAGGTCAAAATCATATTGCACTCCATCTTTTGTTTCAAATACCATATTTTTGTGATACGGGAATTTTTTGGGTTGTGATTTGTGTGATTGTTGTGGTTGAGTTGTCAACTTTACTGGACCAGAATTGCTTCCGGGGCCACAACAAGTAACTGTTGCAGCAAGAACCAGTGCGCACAATGTTTGATTGGATTGCAGCATACTGCACGCCAACAAATAGGAAGTATAAAATAGTTTCTATAGTTTAGTTGAGAACATAAGTAATGCATCAATATATACCC
>JACQMU010000163.1 GCA_016203425.1 Candidatus Woesearchaeota archaeon | reverse complement strand
TTTCTTTCTTGGTGTTTTTTACAGTTCGATTGCGTTATTTTTGTCGTTGTGGATTTTTGAGGAGTATGCTGGGCTCGTGATGGTTTTTTTGACTGTGATGGCGTGTTTGCCGTTGATGTATCATTTGCTGGCGTATGAGGAGGAGAAGGATGTTGAGTTTTTTGACGAGCGTGTTTTGCTTAGGGAACATAGTAGGGCAATTGTTGCGTATTTGTTGTTGTTTTTGGGTATGACTGTGGGTTTTTCTTTTTGGTATGTTTCGCTGCCTTCGGCTCTGGCTACGAATGTTTTTCAGATTCAGACAGATATGATTTCTAATCTTAATCAACAGGTGACTGGGAATTTTCTTCAGATTAATCTTGTGAGCAAGATTTTTCTTAATAATGTGAAGGTTTTGATTTTTTGCATTCTTTTTTCGTTTATTTATGGTAGTGGGGCTTTGTTTATTTTGTCGTGGAATGCTTCTGTGATTGGTGCTGCGGCTGGTAATTTTATTCGCACTCATCTTGCGGATTTTGCAGGTTCTATTGGTTTGGTTAAGGTGGGTTCTTATTTTTATGTTGTTGGCTTGAGTTTGTTGCGTTATACCTTACACGGTGTTCCTGAAATTCTTGCGTATTTGGTTGCGGGTATTGCGGGTGGCATTTTGTCTGTTGCAGTTATTCATCATGAGTTTGGCACTAGGAATTTTGAGCGTATTTTGCTTGATGTGTCAGATTTGGTGTTGATTTCAGTTTTTATTTTGTTTTTTGCAGCATTGGTTGAGGTTTTTATTACGCCAATGTTTTTCACTTGATTGGGGGCATAAAAGATGGTGCATGCATTGTTTGACTATGTTCATAAGTTGCGTGAGCATGGGCATTCGCGTTCTTTTATTCGTGCTCACTTGTCGCGTTCTGGTTACAGTCCTTTGGTTGTGAATGAGGTGCTTAATCCGTCTTTTCCTGCAGTTCAGCATGTTCGCATGAATTATTTTTTTGTTGCATTAATTGTTTTGTTGGTGTTTGTTGTTGGCAGTCTTTTTGTGTGGTGGTTTTTTCAGCCTGCTCGTGTTTCTATTGAGCTTTATGCTTTAACAACAGCAGTTTTTCCCGGTGAGCAGGTTATTTTTGATAAGGTGTTGTCGTCTTCTGTTGAGAAGCTTCCTGTTGATGTTGTGTTTGAGTTGTTGTCTGATAAAAAAGCAGTTGTTGAGCGCAGGGAGAAGTTGTTGATTTCAGGTTTGCAGAGGATTCCCTCTAAATTTTTTGTTCCCAATAATGTTAAATCTGGTGAATATGTGTTGAAAGTGTCTGTGTTGTTTGATGGAAAATCTGTTTCTAATCAGTTTTCTGTTACAGTGAAGGAATCATTGCGTCCTGTTGCGCAGATTCTTGGGAATGTTAGTCAGGAAAATACAAAAGAATGTGCAAAACCTTGTATTGCTGTCGTGCCTTGCACGGCATCTGAGTGTGTTGATGGTGGTTGTGTTTCTAATCCAATAATTCCTTGTTGTGGTAATGGTAGGTGTGAGTCTGATGAGAGTGAGAGTTCATGCACAACAGATTGTGGGGTTGTGCATAGCTCAAGAGAGTCTGTTGTTGAGTCTGCAAGTGTTCTTGTTAAGAAGGATGTTGCGCAGTCTATTTTGTTGTGTAATTCTTTGATTGAGGATGATGCTGTTGATTCGTGTCTTGAAACAATTTCAAAAGAGGCTTTGTCCAGTGTTGTTTGTGATTCTGTGCGTTCTGCAGGTCGCAGAGACAGTTGTTTTATGTCGTTTGCGTTGAATGGTGATTTTTCAGTGTGTGACAAAATTGTTGACAGGTATCAGTCTAATTCTTGTTGGTATTTGGCGCAGGCTAAGGAATTTCAGTCACGTCAGTCTGCTTAAATTCGTGAAATAAATCCATGTCTTGGTTCGAAGACGTCTCCTGCTTTTTTTAGTTTTTGTATGAGTTCTTCAACATCGCTTTCGCCCATGCCTTTTTCGCTTGCTGCTCTTATAATGTCTTCAATTGGGACTGTTTTTCCAATTTTGTTTTCTAATTCTACTATGATTTCTTTGAGGGTTACTATTTTGTTGCGTTGTGCTGCTGGCATTTCTGTTGCTATTCTGTCAATGTCTATTGTTCCGGTTTTTTCGTCAAACGCCACTTGTCGCAGGCAGTAATCCATCAGTTCTATTGCTTTTTTTCCGTCTTTTTTCAAGACTTTGTCACTTAGCCTTAGTTTTGCTGATGCCTCTGAGAGTCTTACAAGTCCTTCAAGTTGTCGTGCGGATATAGGTATGGCTTTTACGCCTTGTGCGGCTGCTGATGATCTTGTTTTTATGTAATATTCTTGTAGTTCTTCAATTGCTCCGTCTGTTAGTTTTGGTTCAATGCGTTGTCTTGCATATGCAATATATTTTCTCAGAAGTTTTGTTGGCACGTCTGGTGTTTCTGTGTTGTGTTGGTGTAAGTTTAGTATGAATCTTGCCATTTTTTCGTCTTTTTGTGTTTCAGGCAGGTCTTTTATTGGGAATATGAGGTCAAAGCGATTAATCAATGTAGGTGGCAAGTTTATTTGGTTTGCAATTGTTTCGTATGGGTCAAACCTTCCGAATTTTGGGTTGGCGGCTGCCAGTACTGTTGTTTCGCATCTGAGTGTTGCTTGGATGTTGGCTTTGCTGATTGTGACGCTTTGTTGTTCAAGTGCTTCATGCATTGCCCACGTGTCTTCTTTTGCCATTTTGTCCATTTCATCAATACAACACAACCCTTTGTTTGCAAGTACTAATGCTCCTGCTTCAAGGCTCCAGCCTTGTAAAAACTCATCTTTGACAACTGTTGCGCTGAGTCCTGCGCCGGAATTATGGCAAATAATTCCCCCAAAACCACCAACAAAATTTTCAGTTTCTGGAACAGAGACATCATAAACAAAATCACTGGTTGAATTTACTTTTTCAATATCTTTGATGCGAACAAAACCCAAATCAGAATTTACCAAATTTTGAAGTTGTTGTAATCCTTCGAGTGCTATTTTTCCTTCATCTGTTATGCTTATCTGGATTTGTCTGCCAATTTTTTGTTTTTGGAAAAAATTAGGGTGTTCAGTTACATATTCTAATGTGCACTCGCCGAAAATTTGTCGAAAACTTGCGCCAAATAATGGGGCAGTAGATATCGCTTGCAGCCTGTTTAACAACATTTTGTTTTCTGCACGAGCGAATGTTGCTCTGGAATATTTGGATGATATTGCTTCTTTAAAGAAAGCGGTTATTGTTTGTTTTGGGAGGGCGTCAAAAGGGGGGAACGTGTATCTATAACTGTATTTTTTTCCTTTTTTTGGGCTTTTAAGGTCGTAACGTGGTCCTTTTGAATAAATAGTTCTTCCACGAATTACCGTTTGTTTTGTGTCTTCTCTTTGTTGTGTTGACGCAAGGATATTTTGTTGTAAAAATAAGTAAAGAAGGTCAGACATGAGTGTTCTTGATTTGGTTACGCCTGCATCTCCAGCAATGTACGCATCAATAAATGCTTGTTGTGCCTCAGGTTGTGCGTTTATAATACAGAAGGGTATGCTTTTTTCTTTTGCTTTTTTCCCCAAAACATTTCCTATGAGGAATGCAAACAAGACGTGTGCTTTTTTACCATAGATTACGATTCTTGCACCATTATCACTGTGTTGATAAACGCAAGGCTTTGTTGCGAGAACTTTAAGTGAACATTGTTTAATGTCGTCAATTATGTTTTGCTCTTTTTTGTTGACTGTGAATTCTATTTTGTATGAGCCATTTTTGTTAATCGTATGGCCCTCAGCAATATAGTACCCTAACAATCTTGCTGCTTCTGTAGAAAGGAGATACGCTGGATTGTTGTTCGGAATTATTTTTGGCGCAAGTACACAAGTGTTTTTTTGAAGTTCTTTAGCAGGTTTAATGGTCACTTTTCCGTTTTCCAGTGTGAAAATGCTATGATCTCCTGTCACAGATATTTGTCTTCCTGTTTCCAATGTGAACTTGTATAATTGTTCTTTTGTTCTGTGTCGGTAAACATATTTGATTTGTTTCCATTCAAGTTTGTTTGTTTGTTTGTTAAGTGAGAGTGTTTCAACAGGTTCGGTTAAAGGAATCATGAAGTCTTCTGCATCTGGGACATAATGTGTATCAACAAATTGGCCTATTGGAATTGTTTGTATGATTTTGTTTTTTTGTATTAATAATGGTTCGTTGTAATCTAAAGAAGCGCCTTTTCCGGTTACATATCTTGCTTTTGGTGCAACTAAGG
>JACQMU010000166.1 GCA_016203425.1 Candidatus Woesearchaeota archaeon | reverse complement strand
GGCAGCAATAGGAAAAAAAACACGCGCGCCAGACAAAAACCTGCTCAAAAAAATAGTTTTACACGGGTGGCGCTCCAAATGATTCACCAACCATGACATCTTTGTTGTTTTCAAAACCCATGCAACAAGTTTGCTACCGCGATAGCCCAGCAAATAACTGAAATTATCAGCAGCAATCATGCTAACAAATGCAACTAACATTGCTGTTTTTATATCATAAAATTCAATCTTTGCAAGATATCCAATTATCAAAAGAACAATTTCTTCAGGAATAGGAACGCCAAAACTGCCTGCAAAAATAGCAATTACAATTGCGAGATAAGACAAGTTCACCAAAACATCAATAACCACATCGAGTATCATTTTGTTCACGGATACTTTCTTTTAATAGTTCTTGGAAACGGAATTGCATCACGAATTGTTTCAAGCTTACACAACCACCTGACAACACGCTCAACACCCAAACCAAAGCCTGCATGAGGCACGCTGCCAAACCTGCGCAAGTCCAGATACCACGCATAATGCTCAGGATTCTCGCCCTGCGCAACCAGCTTATTTTTTATTATTTCCAAGTCTGTCTCACGCTCGCTGCTCCCAACAATTTCACCATAACCCTCAGGGGCAAGCACATCACAGCAAAGCACAACTTTATCATTCATTGGATCATCTTTCATATAAAACGCTTTTATTTTTTTAGGATACTGCGTCACCAACAACGGCTTGTCATAATGTTTCATCACCTGCTCTTCTTCCTCGGTTCTTAAGTCTTTTCCCCACTCGATTTTCATTCCGTCTTTTTCCAGAATTTTCAATGCCTCATCATAAGTGATGCGGGGAAACGGCGGCTTAATCTTTAACAGGTCATCAGGATTTCTGCCAAGAATTTTTAATTCATTCGCACATTTTTTTGCAACAGTTTGGCAAATGTGCGAGATTAATTCTTCTTCAAACTTCAACAAGTTTTCAAAATCAAGCCATGCAGCTTCGGCTTCCAAATGCCAGTATTCAGTCAAGTGGCGTGATGTTTTGGAAGGCTCAGCACGAAAACTTGGCGTTAGCGCCCAGACTTTTTCCAACGAAAAAATAAGTGCTTCAAGATACAGCTGAGCACTCTGGCTCAAAAATGCTTTTTCATCAAAATATTTCAGCTCGAACAAAGTGCTGCCGCCTTCACAACTGCTGCCAGTGATGATTGGTGGTGTTGTTTCGTAATATCCTTTTTTTGCAAAAAATTCGCGGCATGCTTCAAGAATAACAGCTTTAACCTTCCAAACATTGGTGAGTTCTCTGCTGCGAATCCACAAATGGCGTTGGTCAAGCAAAAATTCAGTACTCTGGTCTTTAGTAATTGGATAACGCTCAGCAACATGAATGATGTTCAGATTTTTCACACGCAATTCAAAACCAGTCGGGGCACGCTTGTCCTCAAAAATTTCGCCATCAACACTTAATGCAGTTTCTATGCACACTTTATTTGCATCATCCCAAACTTTTTGAGAAACATTTTCTTTGTCAACAACACACTGAATAATATTAGAGCTGTCTCTAAGAACAATAAACGCAAGCTTGTTGCTCTTTCGCTCACGATAACACCAGCCACGTAAACTAACAATGCCTTTGCCTTTTTCAATAGCGTCCTGAACTGAGATGAAAACCACGCAGGCAAGAAACAGTTGGAGATTTATAAATGTTCATGCAACAAACAACAACACCTTCTCAATCAACAATCCAAACACCAACCACACTGGCACGTAATCAAGACGAATAACATTTTTGACTGCAAACCGTGCAGTATAATGCCACGGACAACGGCCGAGCAACAATTTCAGAAAGCTTCCGGTTATAAACTCACCAACCAAAATGTAAACTGCGTACAACAAACCACGAAAAACAAAATTATAGTCAACGAAAACACTGTGCAAAAACTGAATCAAAATACCTGCAGCACCATAAATAGGAAACATCCACACATAAGAATTGCCGACAAGCATCCAGTCACGGTCAAACAAGCCACGCTTAACACCAGTAAAAAGTACTTCTGCAAAAATACCAAAAATTCCGAATAGTAAAAAAATCTTCAAGACCGCCATAGTTTTTTGACAACAAACAGCTTGTTAATAAACATTATTCTTTCACGGCATCAAGAATCTCAACACGAACCTGTGCCAACATCTTAAACCTTTCAGCATCAGCACGAGAACCAACTATACTGCCCCAGTGCATGGGGATTGCGCATACTGGTTTGAAAGCATTAACTGCATCAGCTGCTTCATCAGCAGTCATCGCATACGTGCCGGATACAGGAACAAGCGCGATATCTGTATTTGTTAAACTTAACATTTCAGGGGTTGCATCTGTGTCACCAGAATGATACACTATTTTTCCAGAAATATTAATTATGTAGCCAACATGATTGTCTGCTTTTGGATGAAACGCAACACCCTGCGAGCGAAATTTGTTAATGTTGTACGCAGGAATTGTGCTGAACTGGAGGCCGTCAACGTCGTATTTTTTGTTAGGCTCAACCAACACAAATTTTTTAAACACCAACTTTGAAATCTTGCTTTGGCATTCAGGAACAGTGACTATGGTTGTGTTTTGTGTTGCAATTTTTTTTATGTCATCAAGACTGCAATGGTCAAAATGCTCATGCGTCACAAAAATAACATCTGCCTTCACACTTTGTGCCGAAACATTAAAAGGGTCAATGTAAATAATTTTGTCATCAGAATTTATTCTGAAAGCATCATGGCCGAACCATTCAATTGAAATGCCGTCAATATTCGCCATCTTAATCCTTAGGAACTTTCTTTAAATGCTCCCACCAAATATTAGGGTGTAGTTCTTCAACCTGCTTGAAAAGATTTTTAGCAGACTCAGTTTTTAATCTCTTTTTAATATTTTCCAGCCAGTTTTTCATGTCTGCAAAACCTTTTATCATTAATTCTTTAGCTTCAACAGCACACTCAAGAAGGTCAGCATCATGCGCTACAATTGCTTCCTTTGAATCTTTATCATTAAAATCTTTGAATGCAGTTCTTAACTCTTTTTTAACAACATCAGGCAGGTATTCAGTCTGGTCATCGAATGCTTTTTTTTCACCTGCATCACGGTCAATATACCGTCTTGTAATAAGATTCATGTCACCAATTCTTGCTTCAGGAAGATCATGCACGAGCAACATCGTGAGAACTTTTTGTACGTCAACTTTTTCTAATTTAGCAAGAACATAACCAACAAGCAATGCACGATGACAATGCTCGGCAACATTTTCGTGGTCGCGACTGTTAACTGCATACGGGCCAGTGCGCTGAATGCGGTTGAGCATGCCTGTCTCGAAAAACAGATTAACAATGTGTTTCATTTTAGTTTTAGCTTAACAGCCAAATCCTCAAGCTTTTCCAAACTATATTTTATTGCATCAAACTTTTTTCTCAACGGGCTGTTGCGGAAGTCAAACATCATTAATTCTGCATAAAGCCCCTCGACCACATCCTTTATTTCAAGTGCAGTTTTTGTGTCATCTTTGAGCACAGAATTTATTGCTTTTCTGACAAGCTCGCCAACCAAATCACACAATCCTGGGAGGTAAATCTCTACATCAACATTCAGTTCTTTTGGTGATGGGAGCCTTTTGTTTGTGATGAATTCAAAATAGCATGCTGCCTCAACGAATTCTTCCAACGCTTCTTCATATGCACCAACAGTTGCAAGATGCGCGTCATTATTCACCAAAGCATTCATTTGGCCAATAATTTTTTTCGCCTCAGCCAGCTGCTTTTGCGCAGATTTTTCATCATTTCTATGCAAGGAATAAATTGCGCCCTTTGAAGACTTAAGCACGTCGCGGGAGATTTTGATTAGTTTTTCACGAGCAGCATCAAACGCCGCAATATCATTCCTCATTTGCTCAAACAGTTTTTTGTCAATCATAAGACTTTAAATATAGCTTCCCATTTAAAAACATGTTCGTTTGTAGAAACCTTTTTATATATAGTATCTCTGCATAATCCTGACAAAAAGGTGAATGATGCCAACAATCTTAGGAAACGTAATAGACTTTTTTCAAGTCATTGGAATTTATGAAGTAGTGCTGCCGTTTTTGCTGACGTTTACAATAGTTTTTGCAATTCTCGAAAAAACAAAAGTATTTGGCACAGAAGTCATTGGCGGACAGCCACTGCCACGCAAAAACCTCAACTCACTCGTCGCATTTGTTATGGGATTCTTAGTGTTAGCGTCTGCACAATTAGTAGAGATAATAACACAAGTATCATCACAAGTTGTTGTGCTGCTGTTATTAATTGTATTCTTCCTCACAATGATAGGGACGTTTTACAAAGGAAAAGACAAAGAAGAGGTTTTGACAGAAAAATGGCAAACATTCTTCATGTTCTTTATGTTCATTGGAATATTGTTTATTTTTTTAGCAGCAATAAAAGACAAACAAGGGCACAGCTGGCTTGAAGTTGCACTTAACTGGGTTGGGCAATTCTGGACCAGCACAGCAGTAGCATCAATAATCTTGATAATAGTAATTGTCGGAATTGTTTGGTTAATCATCAGAAAGGAGGGATAAAATGATATTCCAACTCACATTCACAGGAACATCAATACCATTAATTGCAACACTGCAACAATACGGATTTGTAGACTTAGTCATACCATTTGTGCTCATATTTGCAGTATTGTTTGGGATACTGTCAAAAGTAAATTTGTTTGCCAGAACTGGCGCAGAAGATGAAGCCAAAAAATACAACGCGGTCATAGCAATCGCAATAGCGTTGCTTATTGTAGTACCCCACGCACTAAGCCCAAGCCCAAATGATGCCGTCAGCGTGATTAATCGATTCCTGCCAGAATTTGTGTTCATATCAATAGCAATGTTAATTTTATTAATGCTTGTCGGGCTTGTTGGCGGACAACACACGGCAACAGGAGGACCATTAGTCGGCATCGCAGCACTATTAGCAATAATTTATTTAGCGCTCGTAGTCATAAACGCAATGTCACCAACATCACTGCCATACCAATTCCTGAACGACCCGAACTTTCAAGCACTCATAATTGTACTACTTGTTTTAGGGCTCGTAATATGGTACATAACAAAAAGTGACGCAACAACATTCGACTGGTCAGGATGGATTAAAAAATTATTCGGAGGATAAATGGCAAACTATCAGAACTTTCTTTATTTACTTGACCAATGGGGATTAAGAGATGTGTTGTTGCCATTTGTCATCATCTTTACATTTTCATTTGCATTACTGCAAAAAATACAAATATTCAAAGAAAAAGATGCGGCAGGAACAGAAAAACCAAACAAAAAAATAAATGTAGTCATAGCAGCAGGCATCGGGTTGGCTGCATTAATCCCACACTATACTGGCGGAGGATTTGACATAATTATTTTCATGAACAATTTTCTACCACAATCATTTTTACTGCTCTTTATTGTCTTATTATTCATGACACTTGTTGGAAGTGTAAGCGACGTAAAACCGCCAAAACAACACCCATTGATTGGCATGATAGCACTCGTAGCCGTTGTTGCATTTGGGGTGATTTTACTTCAAGCAACACAACAAATCAATTATCCATTCCTCAACTTTTTGAACGATCCAAACACGCAAGCAATAGTGGTTGTAGCATTAGTTTTTATATTGCTTATTTGGTACATAACAAAAAAAGACACGCCAACGCAACCGGCAGATTATTTCAAAAAATTTAAAGAACGCATGGGCGAAATCTTCGGGTGATAAAACATGGCAACACTCCTTGACATTGGGCTTATAAAAGGGTTTTCAAGCATATTTCCATTCCTGTTCGTGCTAGTCATCACATGGGCAATACTGTTGCGCGTAAAATTATTTGCAGAAAACAAAGCATTCGCAACAATGATTGCATTTTTGTTTGCAATTGCAATCATGTTCTCGCCCATAGCAACAAAAACAATTAATCTGATGGCGCCATGGTTTGTGCTATTATTCGTCGCCATAGTATTTGTCTTAATAGTGTACCAATCATTTGGCGTATCAGAAGCAACAATACTCGGGCTCGTTACGGGCAAGGATGCGCATTACGGTGCAGAATTTTTTTGGACATTGTTGTCAATAATCATAGTTATTTTGTTAGGCTCGCTCTTTACTGTGCTGTCAGAAGAGGGCATAGACTTCAGAGCAGGAGCAAACGTCAGCCTCGCACAACAAACGCCACTGCAGTATGGCATATCCATGTTAACACACCCAAAAATTCTTGGATTTATCATCGTAATGCTTATAGCCGTGTTTACAATACAAAGACTTGTTTCAGAGGAATAAAATGGTCCAACCAGTCGTTCATGGAGCAAACATTACAGCAACAATCGAAGCACTGTTAGGAGAACAAACAGAGCTCCCAAACGAACCAGAATATCCTAACAATCCAATCACGCCAAGCACTACAGTGAAAGTTTATCTACACGGCAAGAATTACGACCAACTACACAAAAGCGATGTCGTACAATTAAGCGTTTCGCTAAGAACCAACACCCTCCAAAGAATCCCTGCAAAACATTTTTATGCGGGGTACAATATGAGGATTATTTCTTAAGATTATTTTTTACTCTTTTCCGGCTTTTCATTGCCTTTCAATTGCTTTGCTGCACGAGAAATGTCCTGCACGCTGGTTGTTAGTTCTGGAAGAACTTGCGTAAACACTTTTTCAATCGCCTTAATTTCAGCACCAACGTCACGTAAATTTTGGCCGTATTCCTGAATCTGGGCAAAGACTGCTTTGTGAATTTTTTCAACCTCACTCTTTAATGCGTTAACATCATTTGCTAAACTTCCAATTTGTGAATCAACATGCTCCTTCCACTCACTTAACGGCTTTAATTCATCAGACAAAGCACGCCACTTCTCATTAATCTGAGATTCAACTTCCTCAGTAACATTCTGCGACGAAGGCTGTTGAACAGCTGGAGCAAACTGTTCTTGCGCAGGCATTCCTGCAAAAGGCTCGCCAGCAAGCCTTGCTTCAGCCTGAGCCATCGCATCAGCAATCTGCTGAGGAGAATAATTACGCTGCAAAGTCTGAATAATCTGAGGATTAGAAGCACCTTGTTGACGCATAATCATTACTTGCTCAACAGGCATGCTGCTTGGCTGTGGCATAAAACTCTGTTCAGGATATTCTGCAGCAGCAACAGACTTCTTCTTCAAAAAATCAAGCAATGCCATATGCGTACAACAGAAAGAAAGGTACTATAAAAGCGTTACTCTTGTCAAATTATTTTTTCTAAATAAACACGATCAACATATTCCTTTCCTCTTTTGTAGTACGCTTGAATTTTACCTGCAAGGGTAAATCCTGCTTTTTTCATTATTGCTAATCCGGTTTTTTGCGTTGCAAGATGAAAATAAATTAACACTTCAATACTATTTTTTCTCGCGATTTCTTCAAGTTCTTCAACTAATGAACGCGCATGTTGTTTGTATTCTGGCAGAACACCAAAACGGATTTCTGCAACATGCTGCTCAATCCAGCGAGATTTTCTTTCGATTTCTCCAACAGCAATAATTTTGCCTTCTACTTCAGAACAGCGAACATACAATGATTGTTTTTTCTCTGCTTCCAAGCATTTTTCTATCCAAGACGCTTCATCCTTTACACTAAGCTTATCCGCATCCTCAATTCGCTCAACGCGCTCAGGATCTTTTCTAACTAATTCTCGAAAGTAGGTCAAAAGGTTCTCTGCATCTGCAATTTTTAATGGACGAATTATCATAGTTCCTCTTTAATTGTTGTAAGTTATAAAGTTTATGTTATTGTTCTTCAATAAGTCTTTTCTCTAAATATCAACCATACTTTTCTAAGATTTCTTTGAGATGTTTAAGATATGACGCACCTTCAGTTCCATATTCTTGGAATAACGAACGATTTTCGGTAGCAAGATGCTCTTCCATAGCAATCATACGTTTGAGCATTGATTCTTCACGATTGTACATTTCTTTGTACGAATGTGATAATTCTACCTGCAAAGCTGTTGGTGCTGCAATTGCTACTTTCTCAGGCACGAATTGTAGGAAGCCTCTCGCAACTCTTGGGCCGTGATATAATAGGCACAATTCATGCATCACTTGCGCCGCTTCACGTATACTTTCTGCCGAGATACTTTCGCTGTGTTTAACTTCTAATTCAAAGGCTTCTTCAAACCAACCAATTTCAGTCCATCCACCACCCGTAATTACTGCCTGACGAACCAAACTTTCAAGCTTAGCTGGCAATTTTTTTTCTGCTTCCATTGTTTTTACCCCCTTGTTGTAATTAATTATTTTGTTTGCCTTGTTTAGTGGCAAGAATTTAAATACTTTGCCGTAAAATTTACGAAAAGTTTATATATTTAACACACTTTTCCGTTAAATAAACGAAAATGACTAATATTATCCAACAAAAAGACGCCAGAATCCTCGACATAATGCAAAAGGAAAAACTCTGCGTGCCACACATCACCAAGATAGCACACAGAGTTCACGAACCAACATCAACAGTGCGCGACAGGATTCTTGCACTTCAAAAAAGTGGTGTTATCAAAGGGTATGTTCCTGAGATAGACCCTAAAAAAGTTGGGGCTGAAATTCTGGTGTTTGTACTTTCAAACTTAAGCGATGAAGCACTCCAAAACCCAGACCCGGTGTGTGAAAAAATTGCCAAATTCGACTTTGTACAAGGAGTATACTTTCTCATCGGCAAAAATGACATTCTCATCAAAATCAGAGCAAAAAGTATTGAGGACTACCGGCAAAAAATGATGCAGATCAGAAAATACATTGTAGGCGGCGGGGGCATTGTTGTTTCAAAAGTATTCAAAGACGTCAATTATGTTCCGATTGCTATAGAAACTGGTGATTAGAACTATTCTTCTATTGCTTTCTCTTTAATTGCACCGTGCTCTTCAAGAATGTCGTTTACTATTCTTTCAACCTGGTCAACAGTCACAAACTTAACGGGTTTAATGTATTCGACAAAACGCTTCATGACTTCAAAATCTTCTTTCTTTGCTGTCAGGCGAATTTCATTAATCACTAAATGTAATTGTTTCTCCAGTTCTGCAAGCTGGTGTGACAACTCAGTAATGCGGCCATCAGATTCCTTAACTTTTGTCCACAAACGATTAATGTTTTTGCGAGACTCTTCCTCATGAAAACGCATTAATTCTTGAACGTCACCAAAACGGCGTTCAGCATCACGCAAGCGAGTAAGAACAGTATTCATCTGGTCAACAACAGACTTGTCAACAGCAGCAGGTTCAGCAACTTTTGTTTTTCCAGGGTGTGTTTCAAAACCAACTGGCGGGCCACCAAATGGGGGGAAGTCTTCGTCAGGCATAAAAAAAACAAAATATCTATTCATTTAAAATCCTTTTTATTTGACATATGATTTTGTTGCCGCACGCCACCACAATTGCGTTGTCGGACATCTCACTTCGTTCGATATCCTCGTTCGGCATCCCGCAACCTTTTGCAAAAGCTTGACCAAAAGCAGTCAAGGACGGTACTCAGCTTCGCTGCGACCGTCCGAAATAATAACTGCGAACTTTACGTCAATCGGAAATAAGGGATTGCAGCGTAGCGAAAATCCCTTCATTACTAGCACGCTCCAAATGTGTGCCATTTGTGGAGCAACCCCTGCCTCACCAGCGCCGACGTGGCGTGCGGCGAACCGAGGGTTGGCTCTCTTTCGAATGCAGGCATTCGTAAGATGTTACGAACCTTCGGTTCGAAACACTTCGGAGTGGTTCGTAGGGCGTGGAACAAAGTGACACGACCGTCGCACCTGCCATTGTCGGCGCTTTCTTAAACCGAATCAATGTATTTCGTATTTGAAAACGTTTATATATGCTACTCTCACAACATAAACCAACAAAAGAGGCTTCATGGCAACCTGTGGCAGTTATGAATTTGTCAAAGAAGGAGAAGATACAGTTCTAAGAGTGGATTGTGAAGAATGTACTTTCTTCCCATCAATAGAAGACAACCCGACAGTTATGGAAATAATTTTACGCGCGCTTGCAAAAGAGGGCACAGCAACAAAAATCATCCTCACACAAAAAAGAGACTACGAGTACGATTACGAAACAACAATAATGCTCGTCGAGCTCGCGCGCATTTACCGACACATTGACAAACAGCGTGCAGAACACGAAGCAACAGAGCCACTGCACGCACGAAGAATAACCAGCCCAAGATATGCACTCTTCAGAAACATAACTGTGCGGCTGGTGTTGCGAGACCCGCTCGGAGCATACGTCGAACTCAAACGCATCAGCAGAGACGAACAAAGGCTCATAGAACAAAATGTTGTCACCCAGGAAGATTTAGCACTGTTAAGAATATACTACGGGCTGCTCAACGACACAATAACAATGTTTGAACAAACAAACATTGTCAAAAAAGCCCAGCCATTCCTTCCAGGCTACAAGCTCGGTGACAGAATAGTGTACAGACAACTATTTGTGCCGACAGTGCGGCCAGACTTCATGTTCACAAAACTAATGTCAAGCTATCCAACAGGAGCAGATGAAATAGACAGCTACGAAATAAAAGACAAAATAACCGGAGAAAAAACCGGAATAGACGTCACAATATTCAAACTACCAGACAGCGTACAGCTGCTCTACCATGTTCTCCCGCCAGAATTCAAACTCACAACAGACCTTTACGACATTCTTGACCAAGCAAAAAAAAAGTTTGAAGCACACCAGCCGACTCGAAACGAATTTTTAGACCCTGCCAGGCTGAGAGAAACATTCAGCAACCTCGGAACAGACCTGTTGCTCGAGCTCGCAGAACAAAAAGGAATTACGCTTACAAAAAAAGACACTGACATGCTGACAAAAATACTTTTGCGCTACACAATCGGCTTCGGGCTTGTTGAAGTTCTTTTGCAGGACGAACAGGTGCAGGACATCACTATCAACAGCCCTGTTGGCAAAACGCCTGTCTTTATCGTGCACAACAAATATGATGACTGTGTAACAAATATTTATCCAACTATTACTGAAGCAAACTCGTGGGCATCAAAACTAAGGCTTATATCAGGCAGGCCGCTTGATGAAGCCAACCCAATCCTTGACACAGAACTTATCATACCAGGAGCACGCGCCAGGCTTGCAGCAATCTACGAACCACTTAACCCGACAGGGCTGGCATTTGCGCTCAGAAGACACAGAGATGATCCTTGGACGTTGGCAAGATTTGTCAGCGTAGGCATGATGAGCCCGCTTGCAGCAGGCATCATAAGCTTCCTCATCGACGGCAACAGAACAATTCTTGTCGCAGGCACTCGCAGTTCCGGAAAAACATCATTGTTGGGTGCAGTCATGGTAGAATTAATGAGAAACAGAAGAATAATTACGATTGAGGACAGTGTGACAGGAGATTCACGCATAATTGTTGAGCGCAACGGAAAGCTTGAAAAAACAACAGTTGGAGAAATAATAGATGAACTAATTAAGAAACAAGGGGGTAAAAACTTCGACGGCAGAGAATTTGTAAAACCAAAAGAGAAATTGCGTGTTTACTCAATAAACAAAGAAGGAAAAGTAATTCTTGCCACAGTAAGCCAATGCATGCGACACAAAGTGACAAAACCAATTTATCAAATAATAACTTCAACAGGAAGAAAGCTAAACTTGACAGGAGACCATTCACTGTTTACTCTCGGCATGAATAATTTATTACAACCTGTTAGGACTACAGACTTAAAACAAGGAGACTACGTCGTCACACCACGAATCACTCCAAACAACCAGAAATCTTTAACACAAATTGACCTTACAACAAAAAGACTCCCCGGAACTTATTTTTGCGGACAAAGAATTAAAGACGTAATTACTCCAAATTGGAAAAAAATCCAAGTTATCGCGCGCCAATTAAGCTACAGTAAAGCAATGCCTTCAGCATGGAAGAGAAATTGCGTATTGCCATTTGAAGTTTTTGAAAAACTTTCTTTAAATATTGATGGAACAAATATTTTCATCAAAAAAAGCGCCAGCTCAACAAAAATTCCGGCGATAATATCAATTACGCCAGAATTGCTCACACTCACAGGTTTGTGGCTTGCTGACGGTAGTTATGACAAGAATTCTATTATCATCTCAGTTGTTGACGAAAATGAAAGAAACATAGTACGAACGCTATCCCAACAACTTGGCTTGACAACAAAAATGCATTCTGATGGAATAAGCTTAATGATAAATAGTGGCGTGCTGAAAGATGTTTTTGTTTCTGTATTTGAACTCCAAGGCAATGCCTACACTAAAAAAATACCCAGTTGGGTGTATGGACTTTCTAAACAACAAATTGCTTTTGTTCTGAGAGGCATTTTCAGCGGAGATGGTTGCGTGAGTGACAAAGAAATAGTCATGTGTTTAGCATCACGAGAACTCGTGCATGATATTCAAACATTACTTCTTCAATTTGGCGTAATAATGCGCACAACGCAACACCAACGGCCGGACAAAACATTTAATTTAAGAGTAAGCAGTCTTGCATCACTCAACATATTCAAAGAATCAATAGGGCTCCTGCAGCAATATAAGAACGAACGCTTAGCAGGATTGTGCGCAAAACAATCAACACACGACTCAACAGACATAATCCCATTTCCAGAGACCGCTAAGATTGCAGCAGTCCAACAACTTGAGCTTAATCATCATGATTACATCACGCGAAACTTTTCAATCGGAAGACAAAAATTTACCCGAACACTTTATGGTGCTGATGTAATAAATAATTTTTACAACACGTTAGCAGAATCAGACATTTTGTGGGACAAGATTGTTTCAATACAACAAATCAAAACAGAAGAAACATACGTATACGATTTCAGCGTTCCAAAACATGAGAACTTTATTTGCGAGAACATCCTTGCACATAACACCTTAGAATTACCTATCCAAGCACTGAGAAAACTTAACTATAATATTCAGTCAATGAAAGTCGCAAGCGCACTGACAAGAGGAACACAGGAAGTAAGCGCAGATGAGGGTATACGAACAACACAGCGATTGGGCGATTCTGCGTTAATTGTCGGCGAAGTCCGTTCGACAGAAGCCAAGGCACTTTATGAGGCAATGCGCGTCGGAGCGCTCGCAAATATTGTTGCAGGCACAATCCATGGTGACTCACCATATGGTGTGTTTGACAGAGTAGTCAATGACCTAAATGTTCCGCGCACAAGTTTCAAAGCAACAGATATTATCATCGTGGCTAACAGGGTGCGGAGTGCTGATGGACTCAAAAGTTTTAGAAAACTCACGCAAATAACCGAGGTGAGAAAACACTGGGAAGATGACCCTGTGCGCGAGAACGGATTTGTTG
Source organism: Candidatus Woesearchaeota archaeon (assembly GCA_016203425.1). Taxonomy (GTDB): domain Archaea; phylum Nanobdellota; class Nanobdellia; order Woesearchaeales; family ARS49; genus JACQMU01. Next base: position 2,672 of record JACQMU010000166.1, on the reverse strand, counting down.
ACCTGCTTAAGTACGACACAAGAACAGAGCTGGCAGAACCAACCAAAGACCTGCTCAGCGGTGATTCAGAAGTTTTGAAATCAATTGCTGGCATGATAAAACAATTTGCGGGCAACTGGGATGCTGTCTGGGATAACATAAAACTCAGGGCAGCACTCAAGCAGGAACTTGTTGATGCTGCAAAAACAACAAACACGCAGTCGATTCTTGAAGCTCCGTTTGTCATAAACGCAAATGACGAATTTCACAGGATTACTGAACAAATTCAGGAAGAAACAGGGAATGTAGACACAGAAAAAATATACCGGCAATGGAAGGAATGGTTAAGGCTGGCAGTTAAAAAAGAAGTTACAAAAACATGACACCTAAAAACACACCTCCAGAAATGCAGGCACTGATTGAAAAGTACAAAAAAGCAATCTTGGAAAATACTGCGCTCACCAGCATAGAACAGCCACAAAAGATTTACTCAAGAGCATATGAATTATTCAGGCAGGAAGCACTCCCAAAACCAATAACGCTCTACGAAAAACTCTGCAAAGCCTTCGGCAAGTTCAACATAAAAATACCAAGCCAAGAAACAGCACTGCAGGAATCTATAAGCATAAGCCACCTCGCAATCAAGCCAAGCGACGCAACATCATTTGCAATCATCTTTCCAATAATATTAATGATGCTTGGCATTGTTGCCAGTGCATGGTTTGATTTGTTGTTTTATGTTTTCTTCTCATTGTTTGGGGGCATTGCACTAATCACAATCCTCATAAAAATCCCACACTACATTGCAAACAAATGGCGCATGGCAGCAAGCAATCAAATGGTGCTTTGTATATTCTACGTTGTCACGTATATGCGGCACACGTCAAACTTGGAGCGTGCGTTGGAATTTGCAGCGCAATATTTAGCACCGCCACTCTCGCTCGATTTCAAAAAGATTTTGTGGGATGTTGAAATACAGCGTTATGACACAGTAAAAGAATCACTGGAGTTCTACCTCGAAACGTGGCGCAAGTGGAATAATGAATTCGTTGAAGCATTTCACCTGATTGAATCGTCTTTGTACGAAGCCAGCGAGGAAAGAAGGCTAACTATTCTTGACAAATCGCTTGACGTAATTCTTGACGGCACAAAAGAAAAAATGTTGCACTACGTGCAAAATCTGAAGTCACCAATAACAACACTGCACATGCTTGGAGTAATTCTGCCAATCTTAGGGCTGGTCATCCTGCCACTCGTAGTAAACTTCTCAGAAAACATACAATGGTGGCACCTCGCAACAATATACAATCTCATCCTGCCAACAGTAGTCTTCATCCTCGGCAAAAATATCCTCGCAAACAGGCCAACAGGCTACGGAGACACAGACATCACCAAATTAAATCCTGCATTCAAAAAATACCAAAACATACTCTTACATTTTGGAAAATACGAAATACCAATAAACCCACTCATCATCACATTATCACTTGCAAGCGCATCGTTCTTAATTGCAGCATCACCGCTAGTAATCCACACACTAAACCCAGAATTTGACCTTGAACTATTCTCAGGCTTTAGCCTCATTGGCTACAGAGAAAGCATAAAAATTCCCGGAGTCATTGTTGGGCCATACGGGTTAGGCGCATCAATCTTAAGCATATTTTACCCACTCACATTTGTGTTCGGCATAGGGTTGTGGCACAAATTACGCACAACAAATGTGATAAAAATAAGGGAGCGCACAAAAAAGCTTGAGGATGAATTTGCATCAGCATTATTCCAGTTGGGCAACAGGCTTGGAGATGGGTTGCCTGCAGAGATTGCATTTCCAAAAGTTGCAGACGTAACAAAAGGAACTGCGAGTGGATACTTCTTTCAGCTTGTCAGCCAAAAACTCGCGCTTGGTGCAGGGCTTCAGGATGCAGTTAATGACGCTGTCACGTTCTTTCCATCAAATGTAATTAGAAGCTCAATGCGCGTGCTTGTCGAAAGCATAAAAAAAGGGCCGGCAACAGCAGCGCAAGCGTTGCTTAACATTTCAAGATACATCAAAGAAATACACCAAGTCAATGAGCGCCTTAAGGATTTGTTGGCTGACATTATTTCTGATATGCGTTCACAAATAACATTTCTAACACCCGTCATAGCAGGCATCGTTATAGGGATAACATCCATGATAACATTCATTCTAAGCGCATTGGCAGGCAACATCACAAACCTCGGAGAAACAGGGGGAGGAACATTCAGCGATGTTGCACAATTCTTCGGCGACGGAATCCCAACATATTATTTCCAGATCGTCGTCGGAATCTACGTTTTCCAACTATCATTCATACTAACAATTATTGCAAACGGCATAGAAAACGGAGCAGACAAACTCAACGAACGGTACATGTTAGGCAAAAACACAATACAAAGCACAACAACATACGCAATACTCGCAATTGTGGTGATACTGCTGTTCAACACCATCGCAAGCAACATTGTGGGGGTTGCAGGAGTTTTGGGAAAATAATATCAAATCTCGTCATATATGGAACTTTTGCGAGATTCGATAGTGTCGGAAATGCACAAGAATAATTTATGCATAGTTTGCATTTCCGAGCATGCTCAGAAATCGACACAAATGTTAACTATAATCGTCGATTTCTGACATATAGCAAATCGCACTATTTTTGTTCCATAATTAATGC
>JACQMU010000161.1 GCA_016203425.1 Candidatus Woesearchaeota archaeon | reverse complement strand
CGGTGGTGGTTGTTGTGTTTTTCCTCCAATCATGTTCTTCTTAATTCTTGCAATGTTGTTTTCTTCTGAACGCATGAAAATAAAGTCTGCATCGAGTGTACTGCATTGTTGTGGTTGTGTGTCTTTGAATTCTTCGTTTACTTTATACAAACAAATGCAAGTTTTGTCAGGTGGGCAGTCTGGTCTTAGTGGTCTTTTTATTGTTTCAGTTGTTTCGCACCCGTTTTGTGTTGTTGTTTCTCCTTTGTTGAATACCACTACAGAAAAATCACTGCCTATAAAAAAATTGTGCCCCCCTGTTTTTGTGCTGCATTGTTCTGGTTGTTGCAAGAGCTCATTTAATTCTGATATTAATGTTCTGAACGATACTTCTGTTGCTTGTTCTACGCTTGTGTCACCGAATAAGCCGCCAAAGCGCCAGAAGAATGAGAGTGTTATAAAAATTAGAAAGACTGCTAAAAAAAGCCCTATTGCTTGTACTGGCGCAATTGTTGGGGCTTGTGATTTGTTAAAGAGTTTCATTTGATAACCAAACAGCAAGTGTATGTTTCAGTAGTGCACGAGAATGGTAGTGGTGTTCCTTTTTGTTGTTTGCAATTGTCTGCAGACATGCATTCTCCTCTTTTGCTTTCGCATTGGTTGAATGCTGTTTCGACTTTTTTTGTCTGGTTGATATAAAATGACAGCAAAACTGCAAGTGTTATTAATAGTATTGCTGCAATTATGATGACATTCATTGTTAGCTCAACTGCGCGTTTGTTCACTTGATTCCTCTTTGTGTGCAGGTTTCTGTGGGCTGGATTGTTTGTTTGCATTCTTGTCGTGCTTTTATTTCACAATTTGTTAGTGTTTTGTCGCAGCAGCAAGTGTCGTCAAATGGTGATGTTATGCTGCTGAACATTTTTGGAAGTTTTCCGCTCCAGACTGCAGAGACTGCAATAAATACAACAATGATGATTGCTATTATTACTATGCTCATCGTCATGCTTTGTGCTCGTTTCATTTTATCCAAATAGTTTTGTTATTGCTATATTGAATTTTGGAAATACATATAGTGCAAGTCCTGTGAGTATGAGTATCATTGCAATGAGTATGTATATCCACAATCCTAATCGTTCTAATGGTAAACTAACGCCTCTTTTATTCATAGAGATTTCGAGAATGTTTTGCTATATAAATTATGTGGGTTTCTGCACTATTTTTTGTGTGCATCCTAATTTGTTAAGTTCTTCTGCTGAATACGGTTTTAGTGTAATTCCTGTTAGTCTTGTGAAGTCTCCTAAAGTATACATTCCATATCCTCCTGCATATGCGCCTCCTGCTACAACTGCAGTGGCGATTATTGTGGGCACACTAATTGGGGCTAAAACAATAGCTGTTATCGCACCTGCGCCTCCCAGTGCGCCTCCTTTTAGAATTCCCCATTTGTTGTCGCTTGTCAGCCCGCGATCATATGTGAAGACTACACCTAACTTTTGTACAGGCATTGTTTTTGTGTATTCTCCTGTTTTTTTGAATTGTTCTCTTGTTTTTTCAGCAGCATCTTTGTACATATATCTTGCGTAAGTTTCTTTTGTGTTTGCATAGTTTTCAAATAAGTATTTGTTGAACTCTGGCAGTGTAGTTATTTTTTTTGCGTCTTCTTCAAAGTCTATTGTTGAGCAGACAAAACAAAATGTTCCACTTCCGCTGAATAATTCTTTTTCTCCTCGGCCGAACTGGTAATAACAATTATAAAGCGCGTCTGCTATTTTTTTCTTTGCTTTCTCTTCATCTTTTTCTTTGATGGTTATTTGTTCTGTTTGGCATTTTAAGAAGGGTGATAATTCTATGTTGCCGAGGCGCATGAGCGATGCTTGGTTCACACTCTGCCTGCAGATGTCGTATGGCGTTTTTGTTGCAATGCGTGTGAAAATGTTGTATTCTGGATAAAGCAGTGCTGCCAGAACAACAAGTGTAAGTATCATGATAATGACAAATATTATAGTTATATCTCCGCTTACTTGACTTTTGAATTTTATATACTTTTCAAAAGTCAAGTTCACTGAACTTTTGCTCCTATAAGTACGTAAATTGCAAAAGTTTAGTTTTATTCCTTTTGGTAGTGGTATATGTCGCATGGTAGTTCTGGGACGTAATCGTTTGGAACAATAAAGATTTGGTTGAACAATAGTGCTGACCTTCCAGGGGTTACCCACGTATAGTATACCACTTGAAATTTTTTGTTGGATGTAATTGGCTGTGGTATTCTTACTTCAGGTGGTATGTTTGCTGCAATTGGGTTTTGTTCAGGGGAGATTATTGCGTTAATATCTTTGTAAACTAAAGCTTGTCCAAGTCCGCTGATTCCTACTACTGGTCTTAATAATTTGTAGGAAAGAATTCCTGCGGAACCTAAATCGGTATGTAAATATTCAGCATAAGTTTTTCCAGCACCTGCTCCTGTTTTTATTTTTGTTGTTTGTAAGTATGTCATAAATTTTTGTGGTTTTATGTCTTGGTTTGTAACAAATTCTGAGCATACCATGCAGAGTTTTTGTCGAAAATAAAATCCAAGAAAAGTGTTTTCTGCTAAGTGGTTGTTTTTTCCTAATGTTTTGTACCAGCACGAGCGCAGATGTTCTGCTATTTCATGCATTGATTCTTCTGGTTTTTCTGTTGTTATTTTGTCAGAGCTTCCAGGTACGCAGATTGGGCAGTCTATTTTTGGTTCTGACATAAATGCTTGAAATGATATTCTCCTAAATGCATTCAATATCGTCATGCTTGTCCTGCAAAGTTCTATTTTTTGTGTGCATGTTTGTCTTTCTCCGTAATTGTATACAAACACTCCAAGAAATCCCATTGTGATGAGTGCAATAATTAATAGTGCCAGTGTTGCTTCAGTAATGCCTTTTGTATTGCTCATACATATCCTGCCATGCTGATAATGATGTACAACAACAGCATGATTCCTATAATTGCCATGATGATGTATATCATGTGTTCTGGTATGAGGAATTCTTCACCCTTTTTGTGCATAAATCAATGTGTTGGTAAGAAAATATTTAAGCCTTATTATTTTTTTCGTGATGAACAGCAGACTTCTGTTGTTTCGCATTTGCCTGTCTGGTCGAGGTCAGCAGGAGCTCTTGGGTTTTGTATGTATTGTCGTCCTAAGTCATATCCTTCTGCTGCTTCGCATTCATTTTCAAGCATGCATGTTCCTGGGCACGCAACTAACCCTTTTCCAAACCATTGTAGTTTTCCTGTTAGAATTCCAAATAGTATCAATAATACAACCAGCCCTAATGCTGCCAGTATGACTGTTGTTATTGGTAGTCCTTGTGCCTGTTTATTCATTTTTTTATGCGATTGCTATGCAGCATTTTGAGCATTTTCTTATTTTTTCTATTGGGATTCCTTCTTGTCCTCTCTCGACGTATGTTCCTGGTACGTCGCGTGTGAATGTTGTGTCGCAGCTGGCTGAAGTGTCTGGTGTATCCCCTACATAAGGTGCCAGACAGCTTCCTGGGCATTCCGCTAATCCTCTGCCAAATATTGCTAGTCTGCCGGTTAGTAATGCAAATAAGATTATTAGTACAACAAGTCCTAATGCTGCAAGAATGATTGTGCTTAATGGAAGTCCTTGCGCCTTGCTCATGATTGTCACCTTTTTGTATGTTTATTCTGCAATTGTTACTATATAAAACTTACTATAACCATTGTGTTTTATTCATTTTCTTCAACAGCTTTTGGGTTTGAAAGAAATCCTTCTCGTTTTAGGTCTGTTATGATGTAGTGTGTTTCTTTTGCTTTGATGTGGAATTTGTTTTCTAAGTGTTCTGAGAAATGTTCAAGTTCTTCGACGTTTTTGAAGATGCATTCTATGATGAAGTCGTAGCTGTTTGTTATTCTGCAGAGGTTATTGATGTTTGGGTGTTTTATAAGATATGCCGCAACCGCGTCGCGTTCGTCTTTTTCAACGCTTATCATGATTGTTGCCCGTGCTGCATAGTTGAGTTTTTGAAAGTCAAACAGTAGTGTGTGTTTGGTGATAAGCTTGTATTGTTCTTTGTTGTTTAGCATGTCAAAGAGTGTGCTTACTGGCACGCCTGTTTTGCGTGACAGGTCTGTTAGTGGCATTCGTCCTTGTGAGCGAAGGTGTGACAGCACGAGTAATTCTTGTTGTTCAGTTAGTGGTTTTTTGCCCATGTATTGCCTGCGGATGCCGGAGAATTATATACTTTTTTCTTAGAACTTATATAACTGCTTTAAAATATAAGTTTTCACAATCTTTTTAAATAGCCTGCATTAATGCGGTGAATGCGTCGTAAAATTATTCAGCTTGCTGGAAAAACACTTGTTGTCAGCCTGCCCAGTAAGTGGGTGAAGTCTTCTGGTGTTCGCAAGGGTGATGAGATTGAGTTGGTCGAGTCTGAAAAAGGGCTTTTGATTGCACCTGTTGAAAACAAAAATGTTGTGAAAAGTTTGCTTGATGTTTCTGGGTTGAACTCTTCATTGGTGTGGCATTATGTGACTGGTGCTTACGTGCGTGGTGTTGATGAAATTGATGTGCGTTTTTCTGACAGCCAAATTTTTAATCCGAGGACTAAAAAATCAGTTGACATTGTTGCATTCATTAGTGATGTTGTGGCTTCTTTGATTGGTATGGAAGTTGTTCGTTATGGCGCTAATTTCTGCATTGTTAAAGAGGTTTCTGAGCTGAAAAAAGATGAGTTTGATACTGTGCTGAAGCGTTTGTTTTTTACTGTGTGTACGTTTGCTGGTGATGTGATTAATGCAGTTAATGAAAAAAATATTGTTGCGCTGAAGAATAGCGTGCATTTGGAGAAGACTGTTAATCGGCTGTGCTTGTTTTGTTGGCGTGCGTTAAACAGGGGTGTTTTTTCAAATCCTGCAGAGGTTGCGTCTTTTTACAGTGTTGTGTCTTTGCTTGAGGAGATTGCGGATGTTTATGCGCGCGTGTGTGGGTTTGATGAAAAAGTGTTAAAAACTGCTGAATTAAAGGCGTCATTGAACTGCAGTGCGCAGGTTGTTAAAGAGTTGTATGATGTTTTTTATGATTTTAATAAGAAAAAGTGTGTTGAATTTTATGCTCGTTGTTGTGAATTAAGAGAGCCCTCTGTAAAAAAAGGGTTTGTTTTTGCTGCATCAATTGCTGACAAGTGTCTTTCTATATTGAGTGCGCGTGTTGTTCTTTCTGTAGATGTTCGCACAGAGGCATGAGTGTGTCTAAAAATCTTTGGAAGAGTGTTTTTTCAGGTGTTATTTGTTTGATTTCCTGAATTGTGTTTATTGTTGTCTGGTATGCTTCTGATGGATTTCCTTCTTTGTATGCGATACTTCTTCCAAGTAAATATGGTGCTCGAAATGCAGTTGCATAACACATTTCTTGAAGGTGTTTCTTTGTTGCTTGCTTGTTTAGAATTCTTAAGCTTTGTTCGTAAACAAATTGTCTTGATATTTCTGGTGTGAGTGAGCTCGCAATATCCTCAACATCTTGCCCTACAGCACCTTTGCATGCATCGCCAAAATCTATGATGCATAGTGTCTTGTCAGGTTGTAGAATAATGTTGCCTGCGTGTGCATTGCCGTGAATTAATTGTTGTTCTGTTTTTGATAAAAATGCTGGAATAAATGCTCCTGCCGAATACAGTTCTTGTTGTTTTTCTTCGTCGACAGTTATTCTTTTCACAAACTTTTTGAATGCTGCAAAATAATCTGTTGTTTTGATGGTTTTTATTTTGTTTTTAGTGCAATATTCTTGTGCGTGCTGGTCTGCTTCAAGCACGAGTTGCAGTGCATCGAGTAATCTTGTTTTTCTGTCGCCTGTGCTGGAGAGCGGAACGCCAGTTATGTATGCTATGCAGAAATAATCTCTGGCATCACCATTGTGTCGTTGATGTTGTATTTTTTGTGCGTGTGCGAGTGGTTGTGCTCGTTGTTTTTTGTTGTGTGCAGACTGGTAAGAAATATATGTCATGTCATTCTCGTATGCTAAGTTGTTTTTGCTGCATTTGAGGCCTATTGTGCGCGTGAGTTCTGATACTGTGTGGGTGCAGAATTCGTCGCTTGAGAATGCTATTGTTTTGAAATCTTGTTGTTTTGATTGTTGTATAATGTTTTTTAGTTCTCTGTTTGCTTCGTAGTTGTCTCCTGTTGTTGCGTGAAAATAAATGCTGAGTAGTTTGTTGTCTATGTTTTCTTTGTCAGTACTCACCCCCATCTCTGCGAGCGTGCTTGCGAGTGCTGTTTTGTTGTGTTTGTAGCTTGTTAGTCCTTGTTCGATTAGTTTGCGTGGGTGTTGGAAGATTCCTGCCACAGTTTTGCATAATTCGTTGATTGTTGTTATGCCGCTCAGGCTTAGCATGATTTCAAATGGATTTCTCGTTGGTGTGCTTTTTGTGGTTAGAGCATCTCTGAGCATGAGAATTCCTTTTCCATAACTGCCTTTGAGTATTGTTAATTCTGCTTTTTCTATTTCGATTGATGCTTGTGTGTTTGGTGATGCTGTTTTTTCAAGTTCTGTTATTGTTGTGAATGCGTCGCCATAATTTCCCGCAAATTTTTGTAGTGCTGCTTTGAGCGTGAGTTTGCAGTATTGTTTGCTTGAAGAATGTGCAAGTGCTGCTGTTAAGAGTGCTGCAAAGAGTGTTGTCGTTGTTGTTGTTGTTGCTAATAGCGTATTGAGCACAAACGTCGGCACTGGGTAATGTTCATAACCATAATCAAACTTTTGTGCAAAATACGCAAATGTTGTAATGCCTGTTGTTATTGCTGGCAGGTGTGGTTTTTCAAGAATTGCGTCGATTGTGTTTTTGGTTTTTGTGTTGTTTGCGTAAAATTTGTTCAGTTCTTTTTGTGCATTGATTAGTGTTATTAATGAATTGATTAATGTGTATGCTGCCAGAAACATGCTTGTTTTTGTTTCTGTGTTTGTTG
>JACQMU010000156.1 GCA_016203425.1 Candidatus Woesearchaeota archaeon | reverse complement strand
GCACTGAAGAGGACATGTCGAAAATGTTGTACAGCAATCCTGAATTAATAGAGCTCGGTTTTAAGCCAGTGTCGCAGGAAGAGCAGACAAAGTATGGTTTTATCGATGTTTTTGGCACTGATAAAGATGGTGTTCTTACTGTTGTTGAATGCAAGCGTTATTGTGCTGACTTGTCTGCAGTGACGCAGTTGAGAAGGTATGTTGAAAAAATTAAAGAAAGTAAAGGCATTGATACAGTTCGTGGCATTATTGCTGCTCCAAAAATCACAGACAATGCAAAGAATATGCTGGAAGACTGGGGGTTTAAATTTATCTCTGTTAACCCGCCAAAATATTTGGAAGAGTTTGATAAGAAACAGAGTAAGCTTGATTTTTTCTAGCAACGGTTGAACGGCCTTTATTATTTTGTGTGAAGAAGGTTTATAAATCGCCCAAGTTAAATGAGCGCAAATGCCTTTGTTGTTAGGGAGTAGAAACGAAAGGAAGATACTGGATTTTGATTGGGGTAATTGGGATGTTGATGATTTTTTTAGAGATTTTTGGGACAATAATTTTGGCATGATTCTAGTGGGGCTTGATAAAAAGCCTTCAAGAAATTGTTTGAGGTATTTTAGGGGTTGCGGCATAGATATTCCGCGTGTTTCTTCATTTCAAGAAAGGTCTCTTATTTTGTATGATTATAATAATTTTAAAAAGAACGTTGTAGAAGGAACATTGCGGTACGTTGAAGTCAGCCCATTTTATTGGAGGACGGCCCATATCGAGAACGCAAGACTAATTCTAAAAGAACATGACAACAATCATTACGGGATTATGGAACCTTCTGAAAGAAATGAGGTTGTTCCAAGGGTTAAAGCTATTCATGAACCAAAAAAGCCGTATTTGCTTCCGGGAATGTTTCACGCACCGTTTCCTCACAGAATTTGTTCAAAAGAAGAGTATGGTTCGTGGATTGACCAGTGTGTTTCTGCAAACACGAAAATTAAAAGTGCTGCATCATATTCTGAGTGGCAAGACTGTATGAAAAAAGATTTAGAGGCAAGAATAGCGTTCGCCGAAAACATGTCTGATTTGTTCAAAACAGAGAATTTAGATGCGTATACTTGCGTGCAAAAAAAGAAAGTTAGTGGGCAAGATAAACTGTTGCCGGTGTTTTCTCTTGATGAACTGTTTGGGGAGAAATATGTTCAATACTCTCATCCAATTAAGAAAATAGTTACTTTTGCCTTTGGGACTGATACTGCAATTAGAAAATACTTAACGCCGCGTGATCAATGGAAATATCACTTTGGAGAAACGGGTGGTGGCGTAGCTCTCATGAGTCTTTTTCCATACATCCTGATAGAGCATCAAATACTCGCTTTAGCCTTAACTGCCATATTTTCTGATGGGGCATTTCGCATGATCAAACAAATGAATGGGCATGAGCGCCCGCATTCAGGGTTTATAGGCGCATTCTCTGAAGGATTATCTGAAGTGATTGATTATGTGCGTGATTTGTGTCGTCCAGCCAAAGTGGCAGTTTAGAATACTGCTTTATAACAAATCTTCTGGTGTCAAAATATAGCGTAGTGGTACTGAGAGTTTTCCTTCGCCGCGTTTGAGGACAACATAGCAGCCAGTGACGCGTGCGCCGGTTTGTTGAATAATATCAACTGCTTTTTGGAGTGTTCCGCTGGTGGTGCAGACATCGTCGATGATTGCGACTAAATCAGTGTTGTTTGGCTTGTATCCTTCGATATGCTGTTGAAGCCCGTGTTGTTTTAGTTCGTTGCGGACAAGAATTAAGTTGCGGTAGTGTTGTTGTGATAAAACACTTGCGGGTGTGATGCCGCCGTAGCCTATTGCTGCAAGGCATGTGGGTCCGTAAGGGGTGTGCTTTAAAATAAGGCTCCATAGTGCTTCGCAAATGATGTTGAGCGCTCCTGGGTGGCCGTATGCTTTTTTGATGTTAAAATAAATGTCAGATTGTCCTGCGTGGCTGAGGTTAACAGTGCCGTGGTGAATAACGCCAATTTCTTTTAAGCTCGCAACGAGTGTGTGTTTTGACATTTCTACGCCATTGACTTCATTTGGATTTCTACAGGAATGCTGAGTTCTTGATGTTGTTTTGGAAACCGTTTTGTGAAGTTGAAAATCGCCAATCCAACAATTTTTCTTGTTCTTTTATCTATTCTTTCAAAACATTCATTTCCAAGTGGGCGATAAATTGCTTTTACAGGTGCTCCGGTTGTTATCTCAAGAAAATCACTTTTTTTGTCATACCAGACTTTCACATTATCTTTGTTCTTTTTCATATTCCTATTTTTGTTGTGTAAAATGCAGTTATTATAAATCCAGTTCCGTTTAAATACTTTGCTGCGACAAGTAGGAATCTTCCAGATGCCTTATAATGCTTGAAATAATAGTTTAACGATGAATCTTCTGGACTTGTAATAATCTTGTCAGGTTGTTCAAGTGTTTCTACAATTCGTTCAGTTTGGTTTGTCATTTCATGATGTTCAGTAATATGGCCCCATTGTTCTTGTGATAAAACAATAATCCTGTTTGTTTTGTCTTTTACAGTAATTACGCTTGTCATTTAGGCCATCACTATTTGAAAATTTTCTAAATTTCTTATTGCAAACGCATCCTGTGCATTTACTATTGTTTTTGCGTCGTAATCAATCAGAACATATCCTGCATCAAGACGGTGGTGGTTGTTTGTTTTTAATGGCACTACGTCAACAAGCCCATGTTCAATAACTTTCTTTACAAATGTGTAATGCGCTGTTGTTACTGTTAATTGTTTGTTTTTGACAATTATTAGCGTGACAAATGACATGAAAATGCAGTTGTTTTCTTTATTAATATGCGCTTCGTTTTTTCTTCCGGTTGAGCCGGAAACTTTCCGCCACAGCCGTAAACTTTCCGGTACGATGGCAAAGTATTTAAACGCGTCATTGATTTTTTTTGTTGATGTCAATACAGATCGATGAATTTAAGCGTGTGCTTCCTTTGTTGTGTGATAAAGAAACAAGTCTTGCTTCTGGGCAGTGGTCTGCAGAAAATCCTTTTTGTGGTCATTGTGCTGTTGTTTCTCTTGTTGCTCAGAATTTGTTTGGCGGTGATTTGTTGCGTGCGTCTTTAGAAAATACTGTCTTTGCAGCTATGCGTTCTTATTATTGGAACAAACTTCCAGATGGCAGTGAAGTTGATTTTACAAAACCGCAATTTAAAGATGCTGTCCTCAGTCTTGAAGGTGTTGTGCGTGAGCGTTCTTATGTTCTTTCTTTTCCTGAAACAAAGTTTCGTTATCAAAAGCTTGCTTTGCGTCTTGCTAAAAAAGTGCAACTTCAGGATACTGTTGATGACAAAATTTATGAGGCTTGTTTTTATGCGGCATTGGATTCTCCGTGTCAAAAGTTGCGTTTTGGTTGTGTTGCAGTGAAGGATGGTGGAATTGTTGCCAGTGGTTGTAACAAAACAATTGAGCCGTTAAAACATCTTTGTGAGCCAACTTGTATTCGAATGGGTATTCAGTCGCGTACTGAGTCGATGATTGGTGCGTGTGGTCATGCTGAGGAGTTTGTTATTTACAGCCTTGTTAAAAAAGGCATTCCGCTTAATGAATGTGATTTTTTTGTTGCAGGTGTTTTTCCTAATGGCTTGCCTATTCCTGAGGATAATACAGATTATTCTTGTTTGCGTTGTGGTGTTCAGATGTACAATGCAGGTGTTCGTTCTGTCGCTGGCCCTATGAATGGTGTGTGGATTCCATTGCCGATGGAGCAGGCTCTTAAGAGTGCTGTTGCTTACGCATTAAAGCAGAAGAAAGCTTGATGCATTAATCTATTATCT
>JACQMU010000160.1 GCA_016203425.1 Candidatus Woesearchaeota archaeon | reverse complement strand
TTACCACAAATGGTAGGCGGCTGTTAACATTATTTTTTATTTATTTTTGTAACGAAACCTTTATCAACCAGTAATTCTTTTTGTGAACTAAAGAGGTGATACAATGAAACAAAATCTTGGAAAATTAGACAGGATATTCAGGTTTTTGCTCGGCTTTTGGTGGACAACACCACTTGCGCCATGGGCACCATGGGAGTGGCTAAACTGGGTAATTTTTGTTGTAGGCTGGATTGCACTAATCGAAAGCTTCATAGGATGGTGCTGGTTACATGACTTGTGCGGCATTAACAACAAAAACCAATGACTGACAAAAAAGCACAGCCAGCAGTGACAATTTATTCAACGCCAACATGCCCTTACTGCCACGCAGCAAAACAATTCCTTAAAGATAACAAAATAAAATTCAAAGATATTGACGTTTCAAAAGACAGAAAAGCAGCAGAAGAAATGATAGAGAAATCAGGACAAATGGGCGTACCCGTAATCATTGTCGGCCAACAAGTTATTACAGGATTTGACCGCGAAGCAATAAAGAAAGCACTCAAGCGCTAAAATGCAGGCAAAACAATTGCTGGCTTCTGTCATCGACGCAGCAGTGCTTAATGCAGACGCAACAGAATTAGACATCGTCACTGCATGCGCTGAAGCAAAAACCTACAAGTTATGCGCACTCGACGTTAATTTAGCATTTGCTCAACTTGCAAAAAGATTATTGAAAAACACAAAAACAAAATTAGTTGTTGTCATCGGCTACCCACTCGGAGCAACATCAACAGAAACAAAAATGTTTGAAACACTACAAGCAATCAAAGCAGGAGCAGACGAAATAGATATGATGTTCAACATGGGGCACTTTAAGTCACACCATTATGATGCAGCCAAAAAAGATATTTTCGCAGTTGTAGAAGCAGCACAAGGACGGCCAGTCAAAGTAATCATTGAAACAGGATTTCTGAATCATGAAGAAATTATTGTAGCATCACACATTGTGGTTGCAGGCGGAGCACAATTCGTCAAAACATGCAGTGGATACGGACAACGCGGAGTAAGCCTGACAGACGTAAAAATAATCCGCAAAGCAATAGGCCCAGAATTTGGCATCAAAGCATCAGGCGGCATAATGACTGCAAAACACGCACTTGCGTTGATTGATGCAGGCGCAACAAGAATAGGAACAAGCCACGCAAAAAAATTGATGGAAACAATGCCCATTGAAGCAGCTATTAAAGAAGACGTGCGCTGGGCGCTTCATGACAAAAGATTTGTGTGAATGGGTTCTAAATGAAATAGATACGTTCAAGCGTTAACAGAGAAAGTGCGGTTGCGCAATATTTATAACATAACTTAAAATCTTTCTTAACTGTGAAACTCATCACACCACATTCTTCCAGAAAAAGCTGGATTGCAATAGCTGATGATGCAGATGAATCAGGGCTTGTCAAAAGAATAAAACAAGCAGACATTATTCTTTCAGACTTGGACCAGACTGATGCATTTCCAGCAAAAGAACTCGTGCTTAACTTTGTTATGGACGGGCGCAATCTTTTCAACAGACATTTGTGGCACTGGTTTGGCACAGTAGGATATTTACTTTATGTTGAAGGAAAACGAGCATTCAATGATGCAACACTCTCTTTTACAAACTCTTTCATCAAAACACCGCGCGAGCTAACGCGCATCAAAAAAAAGTACCAACAATCATATGTCACGACAACATTTTATCCTGGCGTGCTGGACTTTTACAAAGCATTACCACAGGCACTCAAGATTTACGTAACGCGAAACATAGAAGAAATAGCCAAGCCATACGCCGAAGCAGCAAACTTTAATTACGCTTTGCAAGAACAATATGACAAAAAAAACGCTGTTGACATTGTTCGCAAACAATTTCCTGAACGAAAACGCTTCATTATTCGCGGAGATTCTTCCAGCGAGGAAATCATGGCAACACGATGCCGTGAACTCCTAATAGAAGAAGACCTTACAAAAAGAATTGACGACACTCTTTATATTAATGTGGCGGGAAGCTACCGCGCACAAAATCCACGAGCAGACATCAATGTCAGCATAAACCAAACAGCACTTGCGGAGTGGGTTAGAGATTTCACTATTTGAATGGACTGGCCGGGACTCGAACCCGGGGTCTCTTCGTTGCGAACGAAGCGTCGTAGCCGCTGGACCACCAGCCCAAACTTTGACTAATAGAAATTACACAGAATTTAAAGCTTCCTTTTGTAATTAAACCAAATGATTCAACAAATCAGACTTTGTAGCAACACCAACAAACTTTGATTCTTTCTGAATGACAACCAAAGGATATTGCGTGAGGATGGCTGACAAAACAGAAAGTTTTGTTTTGTTGGCCACAACAGGCGGGGGATCAAGCATGACGTCTTTAGCACGCAGCTGCTGAAGTTTTGACAAATCTTTTTCCAACAGGCTTCCCTCGGTAATGAGACCAACAATTTTGTTTTCTTCCTCAACAATAACCTGCGAGATGCTATTTTTTCTCATGACTTTTATTACATCACTCACTTTGTCATCTGGCTTGACAAAAATAATTTTCGGGTTCATGACATCCTGCGCAGAAGGCTCTTTAATGTTAGTGAGGTCATTAACAGTCTGTTCAAGCTTCAGCACGTTAGAATAGCTTGGATCAATTGCGCCTGCTTCTATTTTTGCAATAAGCGATTGCGAAACATTTGCCCGCTTGGCAAAAGCCTGCTGAGTAATTCCAAGCTTTTTCCTAATATCTTTCAAACGCCTAATGTCAAACATAGTATTCGTTTAAGAATTGAAGTAGTATATAAACCTCTCGAATTTTAATTAGGATATATTACCGTGCTGAAAGTAGAATTAAAATTCGTGAGGTGCTCAAGAAACACTATGTTATATATCTATTTGTGTTTCTTGACATATTCTGGTTAGAATCTTCATTCAGCTAATCTCTAAGACGGTTTAATCCTTTTACAAGAGAGATAATGGCGAAAAGTATTTCTTGTTCCACTCAGTGCACGTTCATAGTGAGACGTCAGGCCTTTGTTATAGAATTCACGAAGGTCAGTCCCTTTTAATTCAGGAAGTATATTCAGCCATCTTTTGAGGCGTAAAGCTATTGCCCACGCATTGCGTTCTGAGACTATTTCACCTTGGCGCGTAGTTCCAAATGCACCCTCGTAAAGGCTGTGCCATTCATTATTAATGTGACACGTAAATATTTTTTTGTGGACAAAAGGATACGTTTCTGTGAAGTGTGGTTTATCTTCAGCTTTATGATTGATGTCAGGAATTTCTTGGCGAAGCCTCGTCATATCCCACGCATGCCCTATCTCGTGAAGCAGTCCTAAAATTTCACATTCATTTTTCTTAAGTTCTGGGATAGAAGCGTGTACTTCTGGATAATCTGGCAGATACCCATATGTGCTAGATATATATGCTCTGAATTTGTTATTCACAGCTTCAAAAATCCAGCCTATCGGCAGAAGATCGTTGAGGTGAATTGTTGAACGAGATGTCTGATATGTAAAAACAGTACCTATATTTGTTTGGTGTGGTCCCCACAGTATTGAATTTCCTGATGGATAATCAATACGTCCATTCTGTTCTGCATACTTAGTCGCGTTTAAATCAACTGGCATTTGAACACGAAATCATTTGTTATATTAAAACCTGGCTGAGAAGATTATTCTTTTCAGAATGAGAAAGCTTAAGAACAACAAGTTTAAATACTTGTACTAACTTATGTTATAACAGTGGTTGTTATGCTGGGGTTTAGAAGATATGCTGAAATAACTTTTGATTGGCACGTCTTCATTCGGCAACATGAACGAAACTTTGATATAAACTTTGTCGAAGAAACAGTAAGAACCTTGAGGTGAAAACAACATGGCTCACGAAAGGAAAATAAAATGTGATTGCGGAAGATTTTTGGAAGAAAAAGAGACTCGGATAGAACACATAATTACCGGTGCATTAGTATGCCCAAATTGCGGATTTACAACACTGACGAAAGAACAAGCAAAAATGTTTCAGAAGCGGCTTGAATTACACAACGCTGTTGACCAAGAGAAACAAATAATAAAGATAGGAAACAGCATGGGAATAACGCTTCCAGAAAAACTTCGCGACTTTGGAATAAAAATTGGAAACAAAGTCAAGCTCGAAGCAATCAATGAACGCTCATTTAAAGTGGAGCTGGGTTAAATCTCTCCAGCTGTCGTCAAGATTCTTTCCCAATCTTTGCGAGCTTCATCTGGCGTTAAGAGCCTTTTGGTTGGGTTGATTTCAACGTTGAAGAATGTTATTGGAGCTTCCTGATATTTTGGGTCTCCGTTTTCCCACACGTTATGTGGTTCGCCCATCACGAATGCATTTGCGCAGTCTGGCAACAATTTTTTTACTGTGTCAAGTTCGTACTTGAAAAGGCCATAATAACCAAGTATTTCTGTTCTGAACGTTGTTGGCTCACCAATGGCTTTTATTGAAACAACTTTACATTCTGGAAGACCACTTTCCATAACAGAATGTTCATCACGATATTGCGTAAACCAGTTGTCGCCAACTTGCGTCAGCGTATATGGTTGTACACAGGTTGTTTTCGGATCGCGTGGAACCATTAAAAGCTCAACATTGTTCTCAACATCATCAAGAATGCCTTCAATACCCTCTGACAGTTTTTCCAGTTTGCCTTCTCCGCGTATTGCAATGAAACGAGCTGCATCACTAAATTTTTGAGAACCAACAGTGCTGGTAACTCCTGTTGCACTCCACCCATTATGTGAATGATGCGTGACCATTGGAGCATCGATTGTTATTAAATATCCATAATAACCATGTCGCAAAAGATTTTTGTGACTTGAACAATTACGCACATACATGACTCTGTTTTTGTCATACTTAATATTGCCTCGCTTGAATCCTAAAAATTTGTATGAGAAATCATGCGCATTCTGAATGATGCAATTGTCTGTAAACCGTTCTTTTGTAGTTTCCAAGTATTTTTGTGAAAGTTTATCATGCCTTTCTAAGAACTCATCTGTTCGTGGACCGAGCCTTGCTTTCAAAAGCTTAAGATTTTTTGCAGTTCCTAAATGAAAATAATCATTTGAGTTATCACTGCAAACATCTTTTAAATCAAATGCTTCAACAGGCCCGTAAATTCCTGATTCGAGCTTTCTGAATTCAGTCCTGCCAAGCTCAAGGAAACCTTGTTTAAACTCACCATCAACAACACGTTCATCGTCTGCAAAAGGCCCAACATTATGCCCAACAATAAGAATTTTGTTCCCGCCTCTTGAAGAACCAAAATATTCTGCTGTTTTTGTAGCAATATACTGATGCCATATAGCATCATTATCGTCAGCTGCTATTTTTGCATCAACAACATCAGGCAAAGTTGCAAGCCGCCCATTTTTACCTTTGAATTTAATTGCGTGCTTGAATGCATTCATTGCATCAAAACTAAAAAAAATCATTCCTTTAGCTTGTTTTTCTGATTGAGCAGTTGTTGTGTTCATGGAAAACCTCCAAAGATTTGATGATGCCAATGCAAGTTGCAATCTATTTTTAAACCTTTTGCAACTTTTCTTCCAACAATTTATTTATCAACACAGGGTCTGCCTGTCCTTTTGTTAATGCCATTGCTTTGCCGATCAAGAATTTCAGTGCTTTCTCAACACCGTTTTTGTAGTCAGCAACTGCCTGCGGATTTTCAGCAATAACTTTGTCACAAACTGCGCTTAATGATTCATCAGCAACACGGCCAAGACTTTGCTGTACAACAAACTCTTTTGGAGAAAATATTTCATCAACCAATCTTTCAATAATCTGCTGCCCAATCCGGTCAGTAATTTGTTTTTGTTCAAGAAGAGAGAACAATTCAACTAAAACATCAGCAGTCATTTGCGTTTCTCTTAGCTGTTTGTTTTTCAGGTTCAACACTCTTAACAATTCTCTTCTGAACCATTTCGACGCCAACACAGGATTAACTTTTTCAACAACTGTGTCAAACAACTGCGCAACAGCCAAATCACTTGCAATAATTTTTGCATCAGTCACATCAATCTTGTACTTAGAGACATAACGCTGTGCTCTTTGCTGTGGCAATTCAGGAATTTGTTTTTTAATGCCATCAATAAATGATTGTTCAAAAGTAAACATTGGAAGGTCAGGCTCGATAATGTAGCCATAATCCTCTTCTGTTTCTTTTGTTCGCATAGAAAAAGTAATTCCTTTGCCAGGCTCCCAGCCGCGTGTTTCTCTGACGACAGTTTCCTGCTGTTGCCGGATGACTTCGTAATTTATCGCACGCTCAATTTCTTTGAAACCAGTTATGTTCTTAATTTCAACACGGGTAAAATTCTTTGCTTTAACTGAAACATTAACGTCAGCTTTTATAACACTGTCCTGCTCAAAGATTTCCAGATACAACAAAATGTTCATCAGCTTGTTCATCAACTCACGGGCTTCATCAGGACTGTGCAAATCAGGCTCTGTAACAATCTCGCACAAAGGAATGCCAGAACGGTTGTAATCAATAAGAACACTGTTTGCTTCATGAATTAAGCCAGCAGGGTCCTCTTCCAAATGCAAACGCTTAATCTGAATAATTTTGCCAGAATCAAGAGTAATGTGGCCTTCTGCACCAAGAGGAATCTCGTACTGGGTAATCTGAAAATTCTTAGCCATGTCAGGATAAAAATATGTTTTTCGCGAGAAATAAATACTGCGTGACAACTGGCAGCCAAGCGCAAGCGCAAGCTTAACACCAAATTCTAATGCTTTCTTATTAACAATGGGCTTGCTGCCAGGATGGCCCAAACACGTCGGGCACACAGCAGTATTAGGTTCGGCAGCTGTTGTTGGACAACTGCAAAATAATTTTGTCATCGTCTTCAGCTGTGCATGGACTTCAAGCCCAATCATTACATCATTTGTTTGTTTCATATGCGTGCGCTGTATTAATAAGCTCAAATTCCTCAAAATGATTGCCAATCAACTGCATGCCAACAGGCAAACCATTTATTTTTTCACAAGGAAGCGAAATGTGAGGCAATCCTGCGAGATTAGGGCCTACAGTTAATATGTCCATCATGTAGTTTTGCAACGGAGTTAATTTTTCAATGTGTTCAAATGTCGGCGGAAAAACCGGCATTGTCGGAGTAACCAGTACATCACATTCAGCAAAAGCTTTTTTGTATTCCTGAACTATTTTAGTCCGCACAGCAGCAGCCTTCAAATAATACGCATCACGATAGCCAGCCATCCTTGCAAATGTTCCAAGAATAATTCTGCGTTTTGCTTCAGAACCAAAAAACTGTGTTCTAACATTAGAAAAAAATTCATTAAAAGATTCATTCATTTCAAGAGTTGCGCCATAACGCACCCCACAATATTTCGCCAAATTAGTTGAAGCTTCAGACATTGCAAGAACATAATATGTTGGAATACCGTAACGAAACGTCAATGGCAGAGAAACACGCGTTATTTTTGCACCAGCACACTCTAATTTTTTAACAGCATCTTCAACGCGACCAGCAATCCTGCCATCAACACCCTCGTCAAATGCTTCACCAACAAGTCCAATACGCAATCCTTTGATATTTGTGTTAAGCTTGCTTGATTCAGGCTTGCTTGCCACACTTGTGCTGTCTTTAGCATCATGGCCGGCAATTACTTCGTACAACAAAGCGGCATCTTCTGTATTCTTCGCCATCGTGCCTATTTTGTCAAGAGAATTTGCATAATCAATCAATCCATAACGTGAAACCCTGCCGTACGTAGGGCACAAGCCAACAACATCACAAAAAGCAGCAGGATTAACAATACTGCCACCAGTACTTTCAGCGATTGCTAAATGAGGAAAATCAGCTTTCTGCGTAATTCCACCAGCACCACCAGAACTGCCACCACAACTTCTTGTTTTGTCCAAAGGATTAAGCGGAGTTTTGAAGTTTTTGCCAACATTAGTGCTAAAACCACCAAAACCAAATTCGTCCTGAGAAGTTTTGCCGAGAATAATAGCATCTTCTGCCCTGCAACGCTCGACAACAGTCGCATCAAATAATGGCTTGTAGCCCTTGAGAATTGCACTGCCAGCAGTTGACTCAACACCATTAACACAAATGCAGTCCTTCACAGAAATCAAAACACCAGCAAGCTTTCCAGCAACACCTTTTCGTACTTTCTTGTCCACAATTTTTGCCTGTTCAAGAGCTGTTTCATCAAACGCGTTAAAATAATTATATTCAGAACTTATTTTTTTGGCTTCTTCTATTGCTTTCTCAAC
>JACQMU010000016.1 GCA_016203425.1 Candidatus Woesearchaeota archaeon | reverse complement strand
GAATATGTTTTCTCTCATTTTGTATTCTTCTTTTGGATAAATGTTTTTATCCTTCTTGGTTCAATATTACCTGATTCTGACAGCGAGGATAATGGATCATACATTTTTCATACACGATTAAAATTCCTTGCTTCTCTCGTTAGCTGGATGGAATATCCATTAATGTTTATAACAAAGAGGTCGAGAGGCCATAGGCAATCGCTTCACACAATATTTGGAATATTAGTAACGAGTTTATTTGTAATGTGTTTATTCTCGTTAATACTTATCTGGTTGTTCCCAAACATCATGACACTTTTGAGGTTTTTTGTATGGTCTTCTGCTTTATTTTTTAGTCAGCTAATTCATTTAATTTTCGATAAGGTCGGACACCCTGAGTGGAAAATAAGTTTTTTTTAACTTAACAGCTTACGCTTTCCCAGCACTTCCAAACAACTTCATTCTGTGCTCGACAATCTTTTGAATTGTGTCGCGTGCAGGGCCTAAAATCTTTCTGGGATCAAATTCTTTTTTATTTTTTGCGAGGGTTTCGCGCACAGATTCTGTGAATGCAAGCCGCAAATCAGTGTCAGTGTTCACTTTATTAATTCCATTTTTAACTGCGAGCGCAACCTGAGAATCAGGCACGCCTTCAGCACCTGAGATTTTGGCGCCAAACTTATTTGCGCGCGATACAAGCCATAGAGGAACACAAGAAGCACCATGCAAGACTAAAGGAATTTTCACGAGTTTTTTTATTTGTTTCAATCTGCTAATGTCAAGTTCTTGCCTGCCTGCAAATTTGAAAGCACCATGAGAAGTGCCAATAGCAATCGCCAACGCATCAATTCCTGTGCGGTCGACAAACTCTTTTGCAGCAGAAGGATCTGTGTAAATAATTTTTCTCGCAACAACACTTTCTTCAGCACCGCCAATTGTGCCAAGCTCGGCCTCAACAGAAATTCCTTTTTTTTCACAAAGAGAAACAACTTTTTTAGTTTGTTTGATGTTTTCTTTGAACTCAAAATGCGAGGCATCAATCATTATTGAAGTGTAACCAATACTAATGCATTTTTTGATGAGAGCAAGATTTCTGCCGTGGTCAAGATGAATAGCAGCAGGAATTTTTGAATTTTCAACAGCAGTTTTTATCATGGAAAACAAAATTTTAAGGCCTGCATAAGAAATTGCACCCTCAGATGTTTGAATAATAACTGGAGACTTTCTGGATTCAGCAGCACGAATAACAGCTTCCAGAACTTCCATGTTGTTAACATTAAAAGCGCCAACAGCATAATTATTTTTATTGGATTTGTACAACAAAGACTTCAGTGTAACAAGACTCATAAAACACCCACAGAAACTTTTCCAGCACGCTTGCTTAAAGACATTTCAAGCTCTTGCAGGGAAAGAAGCTTGTTTTTAGCACCAATGTGCTGAATAACAGACTCAGATTCAGCAAGACCAATCTGTAAAGCTTTGTCCAGTTTTTGTCCCCGCATCAAGCCAGCAACAACACCAGCAGCAAACGCATCACCAGCACCAGTAGTTTCAACAACCTTAATTCTGTTTGGCATGATTGAATAGAATTTCTCGCCGTCAAAAACCTGCGCGCCATTTGCGCCATCAGTCACGACAACAATCCTTGAATACTCCTGCAACAATTGTAACATTTCCTTGTCAACACTTTTTCCTGTCAATGCCTGAGATTCTTCTTTGTTAAGAATGAGCACTGCAGCGCCATCAATGACTTTTCTCAGCGATCTCAGGCCTTGCTGTGCAAGATACATGCTCGGATTAAAAGCATAATTAACACCATTCTTTCTGGCAAATTTTGCAATCTTTTCCAATGTTTTCCACGACTGGCTCATCATCGAACTAAAATACAGCCATTTAGTGTTTAGCGCGTTCCAGTCAAAATCATTAGGCGATAATTGGTCATTAATTCCTTTGAAAGAAAGAATTGTGCGGTCATTGCCCACACCAACAAGAATAACAGAATAGCCAGCAAAACCTTCACCCTGGCTTCCTAAAAAATCAATGCCTTCTTTTCTTATGGTTTCCAAAATAGTTGCGCTGTTTGCATCATTACCCAACTTACCAATCCAGCCTGTTTTAAAACCCAACCTTGAAAACGCAGTTGCTGCATTTGTGCCACCACCGCCGGTATCAAAATGCAAGTCATCAATCAAAATCTTTGAGCCAATCGGATAACAAACATCATGCTCGGGAGTGTTGATTATTTTAACATTCTTTGTTGACGTCTTTACAAAAACATCAACAGTAGCACTGCCAACAGTAATAATGTCGTACATGGAGCCTCTTTTAGGAACAAGCAGAACAGATGAGTATTTTAATTTTGCCATCATATTAATAAACTGCGTAATTTAACCGGGGATATCATGTCAATAAATATTTTAGTTGCAGATTGTAAAAAACAAATGTGTTTTGTGAAATTAAAACTAAGTGAACTATTTGAAAATAATGTTTATTTCACCAATTCAGTACTTGAACTTAGCCATCTTCTTGAAGAAAGACAATATGCGCTTGCAATTGTAAACCCTTTTGAACTTCACAGCATAACTCCACTTATGGAGCATTTTTTACCATCTGAACGAGCAAGATACATTCTTCACACAATAAAACAAAAAGGTGTACCTGTTATTTTTGTTCAAGATGAAATAACACCAGAATCTCTACAATTACAATACGAAAAACATTATGATGCTATTAACAATAATCCATACAAAGTTGAACAACTTATTGCACAGATTAGAGCTTTAACTGGCAAATAATTGTTCACTGAAACTCTATAAGAATCTTTCGATGCAGAATCACACAAGCACAGCATTAATCACGCCATCTTGGCCGGGGCGAGAAGTAACTCTTGCTTTGCCTTTGTCAGTCTCAATCACAGTTCCTTTCACAATAATATTACGACGAACAAAATGACGATTGGCTGGACAGTCAGTAACAATCTTAATCACAGCTTTTGAAAACTTTTTTGATTTAGTATCAAACACATTAGCAGTCTTTGCAACAAGCATTCTTATCTTTTCATCACAGCCCTTAGTCCTTGCAGTAACTTTTTTTTCTTCCCCAATCTTGGTCAGCGTTGCAGGCCGGCCGCGCTCAAACAAACGCTTGCCACGCGCAGACTTGTAACGGCCACCAGACGGACGAGTGCCAATCCTTCCACGATGAACAATAGCCATACGACACCAGAAATTGAAGGGGTTTAAAAATGTAACTGTTTATTCATTCTTCTTCCACTCACCAATTGCGTGACCCTTTAAATGCTTATCAACCATTTCCAACTCTTCATAAATACCGCTGATTAAGTCATACTTTTTTGCTTCTTCCACTGTCACCCAAGCATATTCGGTGAGCGCAGGGCACAATTTTACTTCGCCAGAATCATGCGCTGCAAAAAAACTGACAACAACAACAGGAATATTATCAGGACGGATGAATACAAGACTTGTCAAATAATGGATGTTTTTTATTTTTAGACCAGTTTCTTCATTAACCTCTCTTCTCAGAACAAACTCAAGAATGTTGTACCAAGCATCATGAGAATCCTTCTGGCGCTTTGTGTAATCATTCATTTCAACCTTGCCGCCAGGAACAACCCATCTGTTTGGAAAAGCTTTCTCATTAGAAGCTCTTTTTGTAATCAGAAATTTTCCATCCTTGACAACAACCCCAGTAGCAACAACATAATGTGATTTGTTTGAGTCCACACCTGCGCAAAAATATAAGCAGTATAAAAT
>JACQMU010000154.1 GCA_016203425.1 Candidatus Woesearchaeota archaeon | reverse complement strand
AGAAAAGATAAAAGCAGAAAAAACAATATTATTTATAGCACAATATGACGAACAAATGCAAAAAAGAGAAACAGACTGCACGGCAACAGTGGAAACGTAAAAGCCAATCAAAACAAAACTTTAGCAGTTTACATAATAAGATTACACAAAAGTTTTGTAAGCTTGCCTTTTGCGATCTAAAACGCAAAAGCCAAGCAACAACAGAAACATTATTTGTTTTAACAGAGATACTAATGGTGCTCGCAGCAGGACTTTTAATATTTGGAAAACTCAACAGCATCAGCGAAGACCATTTATTTGTCAAAAAATTCTTTGCACGAGACTTAGCAGTACTAATGGACGCAATGCACGTGCCAGAAGGAAACATACTTTATTTTTACACAACACAACCAAACATTTTATCAAAACTTAACTTTGCATTCAAAAACAACATCATAGAAGTCAACGACGAGAAATACCCAATGGCAGTGCATTTAAGCGAAGAAACAACAATAGAAAAACCACAACAATTACGCATTCTGAAGAAAAACAACCAAATATTTGTTGAAAAAGAAGCACCAACACCACAAGAACCGTATAACCCCAATGCAATTAATTGCCCACAAAAACCAATTATTGGCGGAACAATTGTTCTTGACCCAGGACACGGCTACAACCCAACAGAACAAGGATATCAAGGAACAAAAGGTGTTGAAGGACAACAAGGACAAGAATCAAAACTCATGGCACAAACAGCACAAGCACTACAAAGCCTGCTGACATTAAAAGGAAAGAATGTTCTTACAACAAGAGCATTAACAATTGAGGTTGAGGATGCAAAAAATATTGACGACAGAAAGAATGCCGCAAAACAAGGAGATGTTATTATCAGCATTCATACAAACCAAGACAAAAAAGAAAACAACAACATAAAAGCATACATAAACTATGACTCACCAAATTATGCTGAAAGCTATTCACTGGCATGCGCACTCCTCAACAGCCTCTCAAACACATTTATTGCACAAACAACAGGCACAGCAATTATCCCAGTCAAAATAAACCAGCTTGACCAAGATGACGACAAAAGAATACTGGAAACAAACAATATAGCAGTCCAAATAGAATTAGGCAACATCAACGGAACAACAGCATTTTTACAACAAACAAAAAATGTTGCAAACGCACTCGCACAGGCATTCACATGAACAAAAGAGGAATCGAGATGTTAAACTACCCCATCTGGATACTCAGATTCATGTTCTTAACAGTGCTAATAATTGCAATAGGATTCATGGTAACAAAATACATCAACACGAGACTAATAATAGCACCAATAGAAACACCAATCATTGCACAACGAATAGCAGTTTCACCAGCATTAATGTATCAAGACAAAGTTACACACAGAATCACACCGGCGATTGTTGATACACAAAAAATAACCGACACAAAAGCCCTCACACAAGACATTCCATTTGACACGACAAAATTCCACATTGCGGCAAGAATAATTGCTGAAAATGTCAACAAAAAAACTCATTTAAATAAACGGTTATTTGAAGACCTACAAGAACAAGTTGGAGGAATTTTTGGAACAGACATTTACAAAACAAAACAAACTTATCAAACATTTGTTTACGACAAAGGCGAGCTCAAACAAGACAAACTAACAATTGAGGTGCTGCAACAAACATGATGAACAAAAAAGGATTCTTAGCATCATACATTGTTGACTTTTATGCATACTTAGTATTTGTAGCAATACTCATTGTGTTTTTCTTCATTCTGGCATTTATGCCACCACCAGTAGAAGGACAAAAAATTACGACAGCAAAACTCAGCAATGATGCAACTATCGTGCTGATACGAGCGCTACAAACACCAATCACAATCGACGGCAGGCAAACAACACCAGCAGAAATAATACAAAACAATGAAGAAAATCACGCAAAAGAATTCAAAGAAGCAATAGGCAAAGCATTACTCACTGCGTACCCACAAAAACGCGACATAGAGGACGTCTGGCTAAGCGTGCATCCAGAAAATTTAGTGCCGCCAAACCTTTGCAGAGCACAAGCAACAACAACATTTTCATACGGGCATAGAGGCAATGAACAAAGCGCAATCAGCGCAGTTGATGTAATAACATATGTTCCAACAAGAAATAAAATAAATGCGATGACAGTTTTATTGTGCATAGGGGGGAATTATTTTAAATGAACAAATTACACTCAAAGAAAGCAATAATCTTCAGCATATCACTTGTTTTAATCACGTTAGGAACACTTGTAACACTCATCATTATCATCAACAACCTTGAAAAACAAATAAGCCCAACAAAAAACATTGGAGAACGAGCAATAGACATTCTCAACCTGCGAACAAAAGAAGAACAAACCACTTTTTTTATTAAACAAGCAGCAAAAATCTCTGCGGATAAAGCAACAAAAGAATTTATTGAGAACGCAGGGCTGCTACAACAAGACTGCGGAAAAGCAGACAATGTTGTTTTGTGGAACACAGCAGACAAAAACTGCTTTGAAACAAACTTTTATGAGAATTACGAACAATATTTTAACCAACAGCTAAACAAATATCTCGCAATTCTTGCAAAAACAACAAAACAAGAAATACCACTTGATAATTATGCATTGTTTGTTAATGACGCAAAAACACTGTCAGGCCTTGCAGTTCAACCAGTTCAAACAGACTTAATAAATAATGAAGAGAAAATAGGATTACACGCATTCAAACCAGCATTCACCATCCCCTTCAACCATGATTTCACATTTTTCCCAAAACTAAAAACATTTGTGCACAACATTATCGAGTGCGGAGCATCAAAAGACCAGCAAAACAAAGAAGAATGCATACAAGGAATAACATCACGAACAGATGCCAAACTCAACATGAGAAAAATAAACGACAACATTTTTGCATTTGAGACTTCTGAAGGAATGGCATTTGCACTAACCATTGTTCTTCGTTAACTCCAGAATACAAAATTATATAAAGCTGTGAAAAGTTCCGCAAACCATGATAAAAATTCCATATCCAGAAATTCTCGCAAAACTAACACAACAAACAGGAATGACACAAGAACAAGTCGAACAAAAAATACAGGCAAAACTACAACAATTATCAGGCTTAATATCAAAAGAAGGCGCAGCACACATTGTAGCAAACGAACTCGGAATAAAACTCATACAAAACACAGGCAAGATAAAAGACCTATACCCAGAAATGCGCAACGTAGAATTTCTCGCAAAAATACAAAACATTTACGAAGTCAGAGAATTCCTGCGCGCAGACCAAACAGCAGGCAAAGTCGGAAGATTCATTGCCGGCGACGAAACAGGCACAATCCCAGTAGTCTGCTGGAACACACAAACAGACAACTTCCAACAATTAAGCCAAGGAACCATTGTACGCATAACCAGCGGCCTCGTCAGAGAAAACAGAGGACAAGCAGAAGTCCACCTAAACGACCAAAGCAGAATCATCATCAACCCAAAAGGAGAAACAATAGGAGAAGTAAAATTAAACAGGCCAGCAAGAAAACCCATCAAAGAACTAAAAGAAGATGAACAAGCAGAAGTATTTGGAACAATAGTACAAGCATTCAACCCAACATTCTTTGAAACATGCTCACAATGCAACAAACGCCTCAAAAACGACAACAACCAATTAAAATGCCAAGAACACCCAACAGCACTGCAAGACATAGGGTATGTCATGAACGTTTATTTAGACGACGGAACAGACACAATAAAATGCGTATTCTTCAGACAACAAGCAGAAAAACTCATCAACAAACAAAAACAAGACTTTCTAAACTACAAACAAACACCAGAAACATTTGAAGAAATCAAAACAGCACTCCTCGGAGAACAGTTCAAAATCTTCGGCAGAGTAAAGAAAAACACATTCTTTGACAGGCTAGAGTTTATAGCAAACGACGTAGCACCAGCAGACCCGAAAGAAGAAAACACACAAGAAGAAAGAATTTGAGTTAGTTACGGCTTTGTTTTCTCTTCCATAACAACAAAATCACGCTGCGTGCGAACAAAATTGCCCTCAGCAAGATTACCATTTTTGTCAACAAGCTCAAGCACAACCTTGTGAGCACCAGAACCAACATTTGTAAGATAAACAGGCTGTGCAGCAAATAATTCACGAGAAACACCATCAAGCGAATACCGCACACGATAACCATTCTTCGACAAAACAACGTTATGCACCAAAAAATCAAGCAACAAACGCTTTGCTTCCACAGAGCTGTAAAAACCTGCAGGCTCATTATATGTTAGCATCGGTGCATTTACATTCAACAATTCACTATTCTTCTTCTTCACATAAAACTGCCGCATCACAAAAGCATCCATGTCCTTAACACTTTCACCCCATCCTTTCGCAGGAAAAATCCTCACCACATTACGGCCTTCAGCCAAACTTGACAATACCAAAGAACCATTGCCAAAATATTTAATTATAGGGCCATTATTCAACACCACGTGTACTGCGTTTCCACCAACACTCACCCTAAAATTTTCAACAGTAAATATGATACGGGCAGTATCACTATCAATAATTTCTTCCTCTTGAGGTGAAACAATATTAATTTTCACCATTTCCTCAGCAGAACGAGGAACAACCTTTACCTTAATCTCAGGACTGCAAGCTACCAAAAAAACCAACAAAACACAAAACAATAGATTCTTCATCATTAAATTCAGAGAAAATGTTTTCAGCCTGTCTATAAAAATTTATAGCATCATCAAATTGACCACTGCTCTCTAATTTCTCAGCCATTTGAATGAATTTAGCCGCTTCTAAATAACCTTCGGCTGAATCAGATTGACCATATACACTGCTCATCAGAGATATACTCAATAATATCACGATTAAACAAAGGGTCTTGCCGTGCATAATATAGT
>JACQMU010000152.1 GCA_016203425.1 Candidatus Woesearchaeota archaeon | reverse complement strand
TTTAAAGAATTTGGTGATAAACTTTTTGAGCGCCAAGATTATGATGCTGCTTTAGAACTATACGAAAAAGCCAAAGACGCTATTTCATCACAAGAATACTGCTCAAAAGCAGAACAAATACTTGCTGCATCAAAACAAATAGAACAGAACAGAACAAGCTGGAGTTCAAACACAGTATTTCCAACAGTACGCACAGCATATGCATATTTATCAATAGGTTCTCCACAAGACGCAAAACAAAGAATTGCACGATACGCAGATGAGCTGCTTGAACAAGAAGATTTTGCGGAAATAAGTTCTAATACACAGCAGTTTTGGCTTATTTATGACATGTTAAAAATGCTAATGCCGTCAAACAAAGCTTTCAAAGCAGCGACAAAAGCCGAAGCAGACAAAGAGTATGACCTGGCAGCAAAGTTTTACTCTACAGCAGGAATGCCAGACTGTGCAAAAAGATTAGGAATGAACGCATTAAAGAGCAACAATGACTGGCAACGATATTATGGTGCAGTAAACGCTTTTGCCGCAGCACAAGACGAAGAAGGCACTGCTATTGCGAAATTTATCAACAAACATTTGAGATGATATTATTTTTCTTAACAGAACAAACTCACTTTCTTCTTCGCATTCATTAAGAATTTTTTTGTGCCTTGCGCTTTTATTGCAAATGAATCTGCCTTTATTTCTTCAGCTTCAACAGAATGGCTGCCTGAAAACCAAGCAACAGGAGAGAAGATTCTGACAAAATTCGTGCTGAACTTGCTCCACGCAGAATTATTTTTAACGTGAGCAAGCTCGTGCAACAAAACAGCTTCAAGCTCTTTTTTTGACAACAATTCAAACATGCCTACAGAAACAAACACGCTTTTGCCAAGGCTAAACGCAACAGGCAATGCCTTGTCAACAACGAAAAGCTGGGCGGCAATACCTGTTTTCCTGCACAGATTAGTAAAAGCACTGTTTTCATGCTTTTTTGCATTCCGCTCATACAGCTTTGGAATAACAATCACGCCAGTGATAAATGTCGCCAGCAAAACAGGCGGCACAAAATAAAGCATGAACTTGGCAAACACCAGCGTGCAGAACGACAACAAACTGCCCACAAAACCCATACTACAGTTAATCCTGAAAGAAGCAAACAAAAACGGGCTTAGAAGAAAAAACAAATGCGCGTACAACAGCCATGCATGATGATATTTTTTCCACATTGCAAATACAAGAAGCGACAACATAATTGAAACAAGCCCTGCAAAAAATACTGCGCTCATGCTGATTTCCTCTTAAAACGCTCATTAAAATACGAAACAGCAGTTGGGCCAAAAGCATCAATCAAATTATTAACAGCCCGCTCAATAACAGACTTTTCAAAGTTTGCCTTGTTTTGAGATGGAAAATAAACATAACGAACACAGTCTTTTTCACTAGTTTCAACATCACGCTTCAACAAACCTTTGTCATGAAGCCTGTCACAAATCACTGCAACAGAACTCAATGCAACATGCTTTTTCTTCAAATGAGTATGAATTTCCTTAACACGCAAATGCTTGTTAGGCCACAAAACTTTAAGCACATTTGATTCCAAAGGGCTCAATAACGAGTCAAAATCTCCAATATTCTGCTTCATAAAGCAGGTTAATACAGCAATGTTTAAATACTTTACGAATGATGTAACACAAATACATAAGTTTTAAATACAAGAAGCATTACAAGCAGTGTAAAACATGAACGTCAAAGAAAAAATTATTGGAATGACTGGAACATTATCAGGAGCAACAAGTATACTCGGCAGCTATCAGCTCTGCCACAGTATCTGCACAGCATTTATTGCGTTGCTGGCCTTAATCGGCATTACTGTTGTTGGCATGCCGCTCCTGTTCTTAACAAAAGTTGCACTGCCATTCTGGATTATTGGCGCAACTATGCTCGCAGCCATGTTTTTGCTTTCACAGCTCGCAGTCATGCGATTCTCGCAAAACATGATGCTGGCAAATGCAGGATTATTAGTGGCAGGCATGCCATTCAATGCAGTGAGCAGGTTTCAAACACTGTTGTGGATACTTGGCGCAGCACTTGTTATCACAAGCATCATCTGGACAATTCAAGGAAGAAGAACAAAGGGGTGTTGTGCATGAATTTAAAGCAATTTTTTGCAGCATTAATAATCCTGTTAATCAGCATTAATCTTGTTTATGCGCAGGAAGAGGATTTTACAGAAGCCAAAAACATTATAGCATCAAAAGTTGCTTGCGACAAATTAAGCAATGAGCAACTTGAATTAATAGGAGACTATTATATGGAACAAATGCATCCTGGCGAATCACATGAAATGATGGACAAAATGATGGGCGGAGAAGGCTCTGAAAATTTAAGACAAATGCACATCAGTATGGCAAGAACCCTTCACTGTGGTGAATCAGGCGGAATGATGGGCAATGGAGGAATGATGAACATGATGGGCGGCAACATGATGGGTGGAGGAATGATGACTCCGTTGTGGACAAATATTTATGGCAATAACGGATATTTTTTGAGCCCTTTTTATTCAATATTATCTTTAGTGCTTTTTGGATTAATAATTTATTTTGGCTTTAAAGCATTCCACGAGCATGGCAGAGACAACAAGTGGCTTTGGATGTTGGTTGGCTCTGTTATATTATTTGTTCTGTTTGGCACTTCTGGAATGGGTGGCTTTGGCATGATGGGTGTCGGGCTTGGTTTTGGAATGCTGATGATGTTGTTGTTCTGGGGCGCAGTCATTTGGCTTATTGTTGCTTTTGTCAAATCCCTTGCTGGAAAAGATGGCAGTGAAGAGCCGTTGGCAATTCTTAAGAAAAGATATGTTAAAGGCGAGCTGACAAAAAAAGAATATGAGTCCATGAAAAAAGAAATCTCCAACTGAAGACAGGATGATGCGGATAAACCCAGTTATGGTGCTTCTTCTTGCATCACTAATCATATTAACAGCATGCGCACAGGAAACGCTCAGCACAGAACAACAAAAATTTAAAGAACAATGTCAAGCCAACAACCATTTGTGGATGAAAATGCCGGAAACAAAAAACGGAATGGTGGTCGGGCAAGCGTGCAATGGCTGCATGCCAGAACCCGCAAACCATTTGTGCAACCAGAAAGAATATGAGGAGCATATTAAAAGATGAGACCTGTGCTATTATTCTTATTGTTGTTGACCATTCCAACAGCATTTGCACTCGAACTGCCAATTGGAGTGCAAAAAATTATTGAGTACCAGCAAGAACTGGCGCTTTCAATAACATTCCTCATTGCATTTATAGGGGGCATTCTGACATTTACATCACCCTGCGGCTTTGTCGTAGTGCCAACATTTTTTTCATACATTTTCAAAGAACGCAGGCGCGCAACATTCATGACAGCAATATTTGCACTGGGCATGACAACCGCATTTGTCACATTTGGATTTATTGCAGGAATGATGGGTAATTTCTTCAACACTTACAAAGCATTCTTTGCAATGCTGTCAGGCATAGCATTAATTATTTTTGGAGCAATGCTTGTTTTCAATAAAGGGTTTTCGCTTTTTGATTTCCGCGTAAAACACAGGCCAAACCACAGCTGGGAATCATTCCTCCTCGGACTACTGTTTGCAACAGGATGGACACCGTGCGTTGGGCCGATATTAGGCGGCATAGTTATATTAGCAGCTGGTGTTGGAAGTGCAGCCAAAGGAGCACTTTTGTTTGCCGCGTACTCTTTAGGTGTTGCGCTACCGCTAATGATTGCGGCATACTTTTCAGACAAATATGATTTATCACAATGGTTCACGAGCAGGCATGTCCAGTTTAGTTTCTTTGGAAAAACAATATACACCCATCTTTACAGCATTATAGGGGGAGTTTTGTTGATTATTATAGGGTTAATAATGTTCTTCGGCAAAGGAACAAGCTTTTTCATGGAACAAATCCCAGAATATCTGCCGTGGACAATGAACTTTTTCACAGCAGCAAATGAACGGCTTGTTGAATCAACAGTTTTAACAAGCATGACCGCCAACATTATTGGAATTATACTGTTACTGATTACACTCACTGCGATATTGAAAGCACTAAAATACAGCAAAAATAATAAACAACCTTGAGGTCGACAGCGTATGAACATCAAAAAACACATTATCAGCATAATTATTCTATTATTCATCGGAGTAATCATCTGGTGGTTGGGACACCCACAGCAAATTCCATTTAATCAAGATGTCCACGCGCATGCGTACATTGACATTTTCGTTTGCGGAAAACAAATTGACCTTCCACGCGCAAACGAAGGAACTAATGCGCACAACAAGAAATTTGTAGGCATTCCTTTGTTGCACACCCATGACGATAATGTAATGCACTTAGAAGGGGTTGTCAGAAACATCGACGAAATAAAGCTCGGCAGGTTTTTTGACGCAATGAACGTGCAGTTTGATTCAACAAAAGTTTTTAATACAAGCAACGGAGACCTGTGCAACGGCAAGCAAGGAACGTGGAAAATGTACGTCAACGGCAAAGAAACAAACAAATTCCGAGACTATGTGCCGTTTAACACCATAGAACCGGAAAAACAAATCATTAGCATTGTTTTTGATTCATAATTTGTCACGAACCATTAAGTGATATATATTATACTAATAGTTCGTGAGCACTTATGAATTCAGAAAATTCATAAGTTTTATAAACAACGCGATGTTTTACACAAGATGTAACACATCAGAGGTGCATCAATGGAAGAAGAACAGCCTGTAAAAAAAACAAAAAAAATCACCAAAATCCAAACTAAACATAGTTTAGCAGAACCTCGCAAAGTGGCAACAAAAACAAAACAAGAAAAAATAATGCCTGCACTCGAACAGCAAACACTGCCTGAACAGCAGACACTATTCTCAGGAAGCATTGTACTTGTACTCGCAGTCCTTGTGGCACTGCTTTTTTACAACCAATTACAATTATTTGAGCTATCAGCATTAGCCGGCGTGAAAGGCGTGCCGTATGTTGCACTGCCAGCAGTCAGCGGAGGAACACTGTCATTGTCAGACGGAGAAAAAGTAACGTATGCACCAGTGCTTCTTGCAGCAGGCGAAGCACCAGTGCTGCAGGGTTACGGCACAAAAATAAAAGAACTGCCAACAGTAAGCGCGCAGCCAAAAAAACAAAAAACAGGAGATGTTGTGCAGGACACACTCAACAAAATTGTACCAACAGGAACACCTGAATACGGGCAAGAAATAGGAGTAAGCTTTGACGACCCAATAAATGCACAACGAAGACTTGGGCAACTGGAACAAACACTAACATTAAATCAGCAACAAGAACAGCGCTGGCTAAAAATAGTAAGCGCATTCACGTGCGATTATTGCTGCGGCAGCCCGCAAAGGCCAACAAGAATCACAAACTGCGGATGCGCACACGCAGCAGCATGGAGAGGCCTTGCAAAATTCCTGATAAGCAAATACGGAGACAAAATAAGCGATGAACAAGTGGCAGGTGAACTAAGCAAGTGGAAAGCATTATGGTACCCAGGACCAACAGTCCAGCGCATAATTCAGGAACAATCTGCCACAGGCGGAAAAATAGACAATGCGCCAGTCAGCATTGACGCACTCCCACAAATGGTTGGCGGGTGTTAATAACAAGCGGAGGAAAAAAATGAACCAAACAACAATCGTAGCAATCGTGCTCGGAGTATTGGTATTAATAGCTGCAGTCCAAGCATTCCAATTTAGCCAAATAAAAAGCCAGTTGGGAAGCGGAACAGCAACAGTACAAACAACAGCAGCACCCAGCAGCAGCGGAGCACCAAGCGTGCCTGCAAGCCTGCAAAACTTACCACAAATGGTAGGCGGCTGTTAACAATATTTTTTATATATATTTGTAACGAAACCTTAATCAACCAGTAATTCTTATTGTTAA
>JACQMU010000151.1 GCA_016203425.1 Candidatus Woesearchaeota archaeon | reverse complement strand
GTTCTAAACGGTTATAAATGTTGCTCAAGTGATTTTTGTTCATATGCGCACGTGTAGAAGTATGTCTGCCACTACATCTTCCATTGATCGATTAGTATCAATTGCTACACATTCTGGATATTTAGCTTCAATAACGTAATATTTTTTTTGGTCATGAATGATTGCTGCGCGATTTTGTTGATGTTGATCAAATCTCTGTCGTTCAGAAATTCTTGACATTACCACATCTAACGGCGCGTGTAAAATGAATGTCTTTTTAGGCACAGGAATTCCCCTTGCAAGGTTTGCAGTGATAATTATTGAAATATCTGACTCCCTGTCGGATTGCCAGACCGCACTTGTATAATATCCACGATCCAAGAAAATCAGTGCATTGGATTTGATTAAAGTATGTATGTACTTATCATATATCTCGCCTCTCACCTGCGCAGTAGCGTCAATAATTTCCTCTTTTTTAATGAGTTCACGTTGTCTAATTTTATTTTTCAAAACTTCAAATTCAGGGTATTCTGAATCTCTAACCACAACTGGTTTTAGTGACGTTTCTCGTTCAATGCAGAGCGTTAAATAATTGATTACTGCCCCTTTTCCAACCCCGTGTGATCCCTCAAAGCAATAAAGTTCACCCATGATGGAAAACCTCCTCCCATTTCTTTTTGGCTGCTTTCTTAAACCGGGACTCTACTGTTTTATTTTGGACAATTAAATCAAGCGTCTTCAATTCTGTGTTTGGATTTCTGGTCACTATTTCTAACAAATATTCATAGCCTTTGCTGAATCCTATTCTTTCAACAATCTCATTGATAATCTTTCCTGGACAAGTCGTTTGTGAGAGTATTGATGCGAGAACTACCCAACTATCTTGAGTTTTTAGTTCATCCAAGTATGTTGGAAATATTGCGTTTTGAGAAGATTTAGAGTTCCAAAGCCTGGCGATATTCAGTTCTTCATCATCCAAGTGAGGAATTGCGCTTACTTTCTCTTCAATCAAACCTTGACAGGTTTCTTTTTCAAAAACCATGAACCACTCATCACCCCTTTCAGTTTTGAGGTAGTCGAGAAAATTTAACCAGACAATGTTCTTCAAGTCGGCAACCTTTCTTCTGTTTATTTCAACTAACTTATAAATTTCTTGTTCTGAGGAAAAGAGATGTTTATTTTTCGCGTACAGATTCTCAATACTTGCTTTTGAGACTGTGCCGTCAATGTCCTTCTTATCGAGATGCATCAATTCGTCCCTGATAAATGCGATTGCGCTCACCGCCTTTTTGAACTCTCTTAGTTGTTCGTCATTTAGTTTATCTGAGAGTGTTTCTATCCCTTTAAATACAGAGAGTGTGTCGAGGTGAGCGGGAATTCCATTGACAAGATATGAATACCACGATGGAAAGAGAAAATCTCTAGTGCCGCCTGAACAATACTTGAGATTTACTTGCCCCGTTTTAAGTTTCTTTAAGTAATATTGGGAAAAGTAGGCAAATTGGAACAAAAGATTACGCGCAATTCGTGGTTTTGGATATGCAGACCTTAATTTTAGTACATACTCCAGTAATTTTTCATCACCACAAATGAATTGAGCTTCAAGGATTTGGTTGGCTTCAGTTACTGATGTAGAAAGGTAAGTGTGGATATCATCCATGCTGCCCCATTCAGGGGTGTCAACTTTAGTGAACGAAAATTGTTCCATTTTCTTTACAAAAGCATCTCTGAAGAGATAGTGTTTGGCGGAGTTGTCAACTCGGTAAACTGCGGCATCTACATCTGAGCAACCAAGCATTTCGTTTCTTGCGGGGGCTCCGAATGAAAAAATGGCAACACCATCAAATGTAGTCGTTCCATGCAAATCGAAATAAACTTCTTTTGCACAGGAACGTAAAAGTTCATCGAAACTTTTACAATAAGCACGTGCATATTGGTCAGACCTAAAAATGCTTGTAGTGTCTTTAAAGAAGTCCACCCTACACTGTTTTTTTTTATTGTCCCATGATTCAGGAGAATAAATTGACATGAGGTTATAGAATTAATCGTATTTATAAAGTTGGGGCTCTACCACCAAAAACAAAAAGTGGTGAACTTACTCACCATTTTTGTCGTCAATAATCCAAACCTTTAAATACACTGAAAACATCTTAGGCACTATGCTCACAAAAGCAGGTGTACGAGACTATTTAGCAAGTTTTGTGTTAGCTGGTGCTGTTGTATTTGGACAGTCTGGCTGCACAAAAGCTGACGGTGACGACAAAACCCAACAAACAAGCATTGACGAACTCACGCAAGCAGAAGTCAATACATTAATGCAGCGTTCTTCTGTTGACGAGATACTTAAAGAAGAATATGCTTCTGGCAGAATAAAGAAAGTCGAATACAAAGACGGCAAAACAAACTTCAAAGACTTAGTTTATCAAGAACAATTGCCCCAAAAAGATAGAAAACCAGTGATTATGTTGGTTGCAGATGGAGATGGAATAGGGTGGTTTGATAAGGAGAAGTATGAGTTTGCTAAAGGGGATGGTGTTGTATTAAAGAAATTAGTAGCACAATATTCCGATTTTAAGTTTGTCGTTTATGATCCCAGTATTGCTCCGGATTTTAGAGAGACCGGAAAGAATACTGTTGTTTTTGGGCAAGAACTCTTACAAGAAGGGGTTATGGGAAGCCCATCAGTGTTTCTTTACAACCTGTTCGATGTAACTACAAATGAAACAGAAACTACTAATGACGGAAGA
Source organism: Candidatus Woesearchaeota archaeon (assembly GCA_016203425.1). Classification (GTDB taxonomy): domain Archaea; phylum Nanobdellota; class Nanobdellia; order Woesearchaeales; family ARS49; genus JACQMU01. Next base: position 2,648 of record JACQMU010000151.1, on the reverse strand, counting down.
ATAAAAATAATTGACAAGATAAAAGGTGGAATGAATAACGGTAAAGATACTGTTAAACTTCACAAAGATATAACAAAATATTGGTTGCCAAGCAACATTACAAGTATAAATCACTCATTTGTTTGGCGTTCACAGAATTCTGACGGCATAAAGTGGAGTAAAATTAAATACGGCAACGGTGCGTAAAAGCCGCTGCTGACGCGCGACGAGGCAGGGGTTGATCCCTTCGGGATGCCGAGTAGGATGTGGAGCTGAACACAGTTCGCGACACAGCCGTCGCACCGTCTGCTGCAGCGGCTTGACAATAGTAATTTTTATAAAGTTGTTCGAACAATAGTGGATTAATGAAAAAGAGTGTGGAATTAGTGTTATTACTATTGTTACTTTCTTATTTGGTTATCGCAGAAGAAGGTCCTGGAGGATATAGCGAAGAAGCGGGAGGACTGAACCAAAAACTCTCCGACGCAATCGCCGCCTCTCAACCAACCAATCTCGTAACCTCAAATGACATCGCTCCCTCAACCGCAAGTGGTGATTTCGAAATTCCTGCTGGTTCCTCTGTTACTGTTAATAATAAAGGCGACTTAACCTCCTCGTATTTAACGTCTGCCACCACCAAATCAGGTCTCACAATTAAAGACGCTTCTGACGCCACAATCTCGAAGAATGGTGATGTTGCTTTTGCTTCTGCTGAACAATTAATACTAAATGATGTGACAATAATAAATCCTAAAAACTTCCAATACAATCACGAAAAACAATTAATATCTTTTAATTCTGCTGACAGGTTGACTAAATCTTTGATTGTTTTAACGTCTTTGAAAGAAACAACGCTCCAATCCAGCGTCATAACAACAAATACTGAACAAAAGCAAGTTTTCAAGAGTACAATTCCTGAAGGTGTTGTTGAAATCTCTCCAAAGAAAGATTCTCAAATTATTATTGACTTGAGCAATAACAAGGCTAAATACTCTCTCAAAAAAGCTTCTTTAACAATAAAAAACAACCAACAAAAACCATTGCTAACAGCAGATTCCGCAGAAACCCAAACAATAGAAATCACGCAAACAGATGATGGCTACATTACAAGAGCAGAAAATTCAATAATAACCATAAGCACTAACCAAATAGATGAAAGGTTCATAGGCAGCGAAACATTGTTTGAATGGAATGTTGAAAACGGTGTGACAAAAGCAATCCTGCAAAGTCCAGGTACCTACAGATACACTTACAAAGAACTCCAAATTGACAGAAATGGTATTTACGCACGTGCTGACAAATCTTTTGCGCAAAGTTATGAAATTCAAAGGCCACAAAACCAACAACCCTACACTTTATTCATTGACAAGAAAGGCAGTCCACAACCAGCATTAGACACTAATTCAGCTTACCTCTCACTGCCCAATCATCTTTTAATCCTCAACGGTATTATCAACTACAACAGAATTAATTTTGACTTGAAAACAATTCAGCGCTTTATGGGCGGCACGTGGTGGATGGAAGTCCTCCCAGCAGACGGCAGCTTCCTCCCAATTGTAGAAACAAATGCTGACGGAACAACCAGTATCAGCTTAGACAATAACAACGTAAAAGCAAACATTTCAACAACATCAAATGATTACACTGCATACTTTGATGACGTTGCTATAAAAAACAACAATCAGGAACTAACAAGGCAGTGGGCAACTGCGCCATTCATTCTCGACACATTAACAGTAAGCCCGACTTTGTTGTTCAAAAACATTCCTAATGACAGCTGGACTGTAACTCAATTTATCAACGCTTTGCCAGTTGCTGAATTTCATTCAAAGCAGGATGATAGAAAAAAGCTGTTTGAAAAAACAATTAACAACTACAAAGAAGCACAGTGTGATAATCTTAACACAAAACTTTCAATTGATTATGAAATTGTAAAACAACTCATTGAGGCGTTTACATGAAAAATGCTCAAATAGTGTTGTACATGGTTCTTGGCTTAGTAATTTTCTTAGTTTTTCTCGGTCTCATAAATTTGGTTGTTAATCTTGTGCCCGGAAACAAAGTTATCTCGCCAACTGACGTTACTCAATACATCACAAACTGCCTGAATTTAGGGTTAACCTGCAGTTTGTATACAGCAGGTCTCAATTCACAAACAGAACCAACATCATACACTGAGAATGCGTTTAAAAACTGTTTGGGCGACTTATCACAAAAGTTCAAAGGCAACAAATTCACGTTCACAAACACAAAGCCCAGTCTGCAATTAAATGATGAAACATCAAGCGCAACACTGAGTCAATTAGGAGAAATGCAGAACGGCAACACTAAGAAAACATTAGAAAGCTTTGCTGCACAAAATAATGTTGCTTTCAGAAAAATAAATGAGTTGAAAGAAAAGTTGTTGTTAAACAAAGGAAAATCAAAACTAATCCAAAACCTTGACCCAAGATACTTCCTCAACATTTACCAAATTGACGACAGCAAAGAAGCAGTAATTATTACAGACAAGCAGTCAAAAATCAACGAAAATGAATACAAGGTTTTGTTTGTTAATTAATCATTGTTCGTCTTTGTGATACAAATCAAGAATAAGTATTTTATCTTCGTTTCGGACATACTCGTATGAAAGTCTGAATGGGGAAATGTAAAGTTCTCTTGTTCCTTTT
>JACQMU010000147.1 GCA_016203425.1 Candidatus Woesearchaeota archaeon | reverse complement strand
TATACTTTTATAAAAAATAATTTTAAAATTTATCATCCAACATAGATTTTTACGTTTTCTGGATCGAACTTCCAGTTTATTGGTATGACTTTTGTTCGCTGATAATATTTCACAAGTCTTTTTATTTTTGTTTCAGTCAGCTGCAGCCCGCGGAATGCTGGCATGTCTTGTTTATGCATACTCAAATGTTTTTTGAGTGCCACTTGGCGTTTCATTAGCGAGAGCATGTCTTCTGGAAGTTCTTTTAGTAATTTTTTCTCGTCAGCAATTTGGCGTATTGTTTTTCCTGTGGCTTGTTTTGTGCTTGGAATTCCGTAACTGTCTCGCAGGATTAGTCCTGTTTCTGACATGGTTTTGCCTTCCTTGATGAGTTTGGTTGCGAGGAGCTCGATTTCTTTTGGCTTGTAGCGTTGCCAGCTTGGCTTTGTTGGCTTAAGCGGGCGCTTTGCGCCAGAGTGTCCTTTCTTTCGTGAATGCATCTTTGCCATATTTTTCCTCTTGGAAACAACTAGAATTTGTTTCCGGTCTAAGAAAGTATTGCTACCGTCTTATCCTTAATGATGCTGTCAAAATGCAAACTGCTTATAAATGTTTACTTTTTAATCATTGAAAAGCTTGCATGTGCCGCCGAGATTTGTTATGTGTGGCACCGAAATCGCTGAGTCTTGTGTTAACTGTTCAGATGTGTTAAACGTCATTGTTCTTGCTTTGTCATTGATGCGCATTGCTGTGTTGCCTTTCTCAAAAATATTTGTAATGGTGATGACAAATGACTGATTGCTGAGTGTAAATCGTGCTTGGTTTCCTTCTACAATTGTTCTGCAGTGTAATGACTGGTCTTTTATGCACACCCCTGCTGCATAATTTGTTGGCACGCATATGTCTCGTCTAAAGGTACAATCGACTGGCGTGCAGCAGTGGCTTTCTGGAATGCATTTGTTTTGTTCTTGGCAGAACTTTGTTCCTGTTGTGCAGGTGCATTCTTCTTTTTGTGCATCCCATATTTGGTAATAATCACATGATTGTGGTTTTTTGTGGCACTGCTCATCTTCACCGCAGAAGTGTTCATCGTCGCAATCATCTTGAATGCAGCATCCTGCGGTTGGTATGCATTTTTCATTGCATTGTTTAAATTTTGGTGTGCAAACGCAGGTTCCTCCTTGGCATTGTTCGTTTTGTCCACAAATAACATTTGTGCATTTTTGTTCTTCAGCAAGTCTTGCTGTGAGTGCTTCATCTGGTGTTGTTGCTACAATTGTATTCTGCTGCTGGCATGCAACTAAAAAAAGAAGCAATGCTGCGATGGTGATAACCAATGTCTGCGATGAAATCATAAGATAATACTATTCTGTATTATTTATAAACCTCACTGCTTTTTGAGAAAGATATTTATAGAAGTTCTGCAGAAATCATAAGTATGATAAATAAGGGCCTTTTGCTAATATTTCTTGTTTGCATGCTTGTCTTTGTTGGTTGTTCAAAGACGTCTCTGCCTTACAAGTCTTTATCTGATGCAAAACTTTCATCACCGACAGGGCATGTTGTTGCAGTAGAAAAAACTGTTGAGCCTGTTGTTGAAGAAAGTGCAACTGCTCAGCCAGAAGCCTCTGCGCCAGCAACCGGTCCTTCTTGTCATGATAGTGATTATGGAAAGATTACTACTGCTGCTGGAAAAGTGAAGGGTGTTTTTGATGACGGTTCTGAGTTTGAAGAAAGTGACACTTGTGTTGGTGATGTGTTGTATGAATATTATTGTGATGGCTCTAAGGCTGAGTTTGCAAAAGAAGTTTGCAAGCGTGGTTGTCAGAATGGATTTTGTATTTAAAGACTGAATTGTTCTAAGAATTCTTCTTCCATAAAATGTAGTTTTCCTGGGATAATAATGCATTGTGGGATTTTTGTAAAATTGTGCTGTTTTAATTGTTCTTCTGTTCCATAAAATATTTCTGTTTCGTTTGTTCCGAGTGCTGCACAGCCTATTATTTTTTTGTCAGCTGTTAAAACGTTTCCTTTTAGTTTTTTTTCAATAAGTTCTAAATAGCTTATTCCTGTTTTGATGTTCATGAACATTTTTTCTGTTGGTTTCAAATCAAACAATACGAGCGTGTGCAATCCTCTTGAAAGATTATCTTTTATTGTGTTATAAGGTGTTTCTGGCAGAGTTTCTTTGTTGGCAAACGGTATGCTTGTTGTTGGCCCGAATTTGTACAACTGCAATCCGGTTTCTGTCACTGCAGTGAATATTGACGCGTTGTGAATTATTTCCACGCTTATGCCTGTTTTTTTTGCGCGAAGAAATAAGTCTGTGTGTGTTGTTGCTGCAAGCGGGTCGCCAACAACTAAGAATGCAACGTTGTTTGTTTGCGCGTCTTTGAGTATTGTTTGTTCTGCTTTGTTCTCGACGATATCGCGGTCTGCAGGAATTATTTTCTTGCAGTAGAATTGTTCAAGTGTTTTGAGTGTTGGTTTGAAGACTGAGGTGTAAGTTTCTAAATAAACGACCGTGCATTGTTTGATTGTTTCTATTCCTTTTAGTGTTATGTCTTTTTCATCCCCCACTCCTAACCCTATGAAGTAAAGTGTCATAGCTTGTGAAAATGAATGTGGTTTTTAAAAGTGTGGTGTGCAGCACATAAATGTTTTTATACAGTGTGGGAGTGAACGAATGCATTCAGGTAAAAAGGTGATTGCAAATGAGAAAGATTTGTATTATTAACCAAAAAGGCGGTGTCGGAAAGACAACTACTGTTGTTAATCTTGCACACGGGCTTGCCACTGCAGGAAAGAAAGTGTTGGTAATTGATCTTGACCCTCAGGGTAATGTTAGTACTTGTTTGAATACGCGGAGTGAGCGGGATATTTATGATATTCTTGTTGGGAGTGATAACGCGTCTTTGTGCACTAAACAGGTTAATGATAATCTGGATGTTATATCTAGCAAGGAAACGTTGACGAAAGCTGAGGTTTTGCTTGCTGGTGAGCAGAGCAGAGAGACTGTTTTGAAACGCAAGCTGTCTACAATTACAGGGTATGATTTTGTGCTGCTTGACTGCGCGCCTTCGCTTGGCTTGCTGAACCAGAATGCGATGTTGTATGCGGATGAAATTTTCATTCCGACTTCAACTGATGCTTTGGGTGTTGTCGGCCTTACTACAATGATTAAGGCAATTGACAAGCTTAATGAAGTTTTTAATCATCAGGCTAAAATTACGCAGGTTATTCCAACTTTGTATGATACTCGCAGCAAGCTTTGTAAGAATACTTTGCAGGAGTTGAAGAATAATTTTGATGGCGTGCTTGCTGACCCTATTCATACCAGCTCTAAGCTAAAGGAAGCCCCTAAATTCGGGAAGTCTATTTTTGAGTATGATAAGAAAGGCCGTGGCGCAAAGGATTATCATGCACTTGTGGACCGTGTTTTGGGTGTTCAGGCAAATGCCCCTCTACAAACACCTGCGCCTGTTCAGACAGCGCCATTAGAAATGCCTGCTGGTTAATCTTTTTGTGGTAAGAACATTGTTTGTGCCTTTCGTACATAATTTAGTGGGTCTTCTGTGGCGAGAATTCCTTTTATGCTTATGAATGGTGTTATTTGACCACTTATTTGTTTGAATGCCTTTTCTCCTTTTGGTGTTAATGCAAGGTTTTTTTCATTGTACGAAATAAGTTTTTTTGTTTCGAGGTTCTCAAAATTTTTGTATAGTGCGCGTTCTTTTTTTGGTGCAAGGTTCATTTTCCGCGCTATTTGAATGAATCCTGCTTTTGTCATTGCTAATTGTAATGGTTTGTCACTGAGTTTTTTGTTGGTCTGGCTGTAGAATTCCCCTAATGCAAATAGTATAAATCTTTCCACTGAAGTTATGTTCATCTGTGTTTATTAGTAATACTCAGTTTATAATTATTGCTGCTCAAGACAGCACAAATAGCAAGATTTTTAAAGATTAATAGCAGACCATTATTATACTAAAAAGGAGGTATTCAAAATGGAATGCGATACTGCATATTGCGGCAAGTGTAAGGGTATTAAAAAGGCTGTTCTTGGTGCATTGATTTTGCTCAATGCTTTTTACTGGCCTATGTGGCTTGGCCTTGATGGCTGGCTGAAGTTTTTTGGCGCACTGATGTTGTTGGGCGGTCTTTTGCATGCAGTGAAGCCAACTTGTGGCTGTCCTGGAACCTGTTCAACGTCTTCAAAAAAGAAAAAATAATTTTTTTATATTTTATTGTGAAAATTCTGCAACAATCGGCTTAACTATTTTTTGCCAGTCATTTTTTTTTATGAATATGCTTATGGTTTGTTC
>JACQMU010000149.1 GCA_016203425.1 Candidatus Woesearchaeota archaeon | reverse complement strand
GGACTGGCTTGAACAAATTTCTCTCAAAACTGAAAATTATCCAAAGTATGTTGCGGATAATGCAGAAGAAGCCGTTCAAATTGCGCTGCGCATTGCAGAAGAAAAACTATATAAACCAACCAGACAGGAGGAATAACTATGATACAATTCCAGTCACCAAAAGGAATGCAGGATTTTTATCCAGACGAACGTGCTGTTCAAAAAGCTATTTTTGATAGCTTGAGCAAGACAGCACGTTCATTTGCTTTTCAAGAGGTCGAGCCACCTGTTGTTGAATCATTATCATTATTGACAGCAAAATCTGGCGAAGAAATCAAACAACAAATATTTGTGCTTGAAAAAAAAGGAACAGAAGAACTTGCATTGCGGCCGGAGTTCACGCCAGGATTTGCAAGAATGTTTGTCGCAAAACAACGCGAGCTTGTAAAGCCAGTAAAATGGTTCACAATCGGCAAAGCATGGCGCTATGAAGCACCACAAAAAGGCAGGGCAAGAGAATTCTTCCAGCTAAATGCAGAACTCTACGGCAGCGACAAACCAGAAGCAGATGCTGAAATCATTATTTTGGCAATCAACTGCCTAAAAAATCTCGGATTCAAAGAAACAGATTTTGTCGTGCGAATTAACAACAGAAAATTACTCAGCGGGCTAATTTCAAGTACGATTAGTGAAGACAAAATAGAAACAGCAATGCGGCTCATTGATAAATCAACAAAGCTAAGCGAACAAGAATTTGAGCTCGAAGCAAGCAATGAAAAACTCACAAAACAACAAACAAGCGAACTCAAAAAAATAAGCAGCCTAAAAGGAAACCCGTTTAAAATAATTAACGACATTGAAAAAATGAATCTTGCACCACAAGCACAGGCAGGCTTACAAGAAATCAAAAGCCTACTCAAACTCCTGCCAAACAAATCAGTGCAGCTCGACCTCTCAATATCAAGAGGATTTGCGTACTATACGGGGATGGTATTTGAAATAGCAGACTCTTCATCAAAACTCAGAGCAATATGCGGCGGCGGAAGATATGACAATTTAATAGAAATTTATGGAGGCCCAAAAACACCAGCAGTTGGCTTCGGCATGGGAGACAAAACACTAACATTATTTTTGGAAGACAAAGGACTGCTGCCAAAAATTTCAACCGGGCCGGACTATTTTGTGGCAAACATATCTGCTGAGACACAAAATTATGCACAAAACATTGCAGCAAAACTCAGAGAAAAATACTGTGTTGAAATAGACCTAATGCAAAGAAAGCTCGGAAAACAATTAGAATACGCAGACTCAATCAAAGCAAAAAACGTAATTTTTGTAGGTGAAGACGAAGTAAAAAGCGGATTGTTGAAAATAAAAAACATGGAAACTGGAAAGGAAGAGAAAAAGAAGATTGAAGAGCTTGTTTAAGCAGACTCTTGATTCAGACCTCTATATGAAGATCATGTTTTGTTCGTGGCGAAAGAATAACATCTTTCCCTTTCCTAAGACTCAAAAACTCAGCAATTTGTCTCGGAATACGGATGGCTATGCTATTGCCAACTTCAGCCACTTTAACTTTCTTAGCCAAGCCAAACAAACCAAGTTCTTTTGATTTTTCTTGAATCTTTCCAGCAGTCTTTTCGTCGAAATATGTTTCACCACATTTTTCGCAAACACTGGATTTAAAATCACCTATCAAAACCCCGAATTCTGCATGTGCAACAATCTTTTCAATTGTTTTTCCGCCACACAAGATACATCTCATTTTCTCCTCCCCGCAAAATACGCGGTTACGATGACAAACATATTTTCCTGTTTGACAAATACAACTTCAATGCCTGACATTTGAGCATGCCATTTGTCGGTGTTTTCTTCTTTCCATTTCATACCTTTTAAAATGGCTTGTTCCACTTCATTTTTATCTATTCCTAAACCATCCATTTTCTCCAAAGCATGCTTGGTATACTGGTACAAGATATCACCGGATATTCCTGAATATTCCTGTGATTATAAACCTTTTGTTTGTCTGCACCACATTTTTAAAATAACACATTTCAAATACATTATGCAACATGACTTGAACATTGCATGCCTTGAAGTTGACGAACCATCAAAACAAGCTGGCAGATTTATCAGCGCAATCTGGCCTGGAAGAATGCAGCCTGTTTTTTTAACACCGCCAGATAACCTTAACCCTGCAACAAGAGAATACATCACAGCATCAACGAAGAATGTTTGCACTCTTAAAGGCAGAGTATTAACTATTTACGGCTCAGGAAGCTTTCACCACTACACATACGGGCTTGTCAAGAACTTAGCGAACACAAGAAGCGAAAATTATGCGTATGTGCATATTGACCAGCACACTGATAACGGTTCACCAGAATCACCATATCTTGGTAACGGAGGCTTTGTCGGACAAATCGGCCTTGAAAAAAGTATTGCAGCAGTGCGCTACATTGGCTGTGAACAAATACTGAATAAGGAAACGCCAGCTGCAATAATCCTGCAGAATAAAACAATTAATGAAGATGGCGTTCAAAAAACATTACAAGACATTCTTGCAGGCACGCCTGATGATGTTTATGTTTCCATAGACCTTGACGTGCTTAAGAAAAATGAAATGATAACACGCTGGGAAGAAGGATTAATGGGCATTAACACGTTGATTGAAGTGATACAATTTCTCATCCAAAAGAAAAACATTATTAGCGCAGACATACTTGGGCATGGCTCTTACTGGATGCCTGGTGATGTTGACCGAAGGCCATCAATCAGTGATGCTGTTCACGGCAAAATAAAACGCCTAAACTTAATTGTCTACGCAATGGTTGCCGGCACATTTTTAGGAGATGATGTGAGTATTTGGAAACAAGAACATACAGACTTAGCTGCACAAAATCTCAATAACTATTTAAACAGTTGAATGCTTCCAGAAACATGCGCTTCTCAACAGACGAAATAAGAGACTTACTGCGAGCATGGTTCTTATTGTCAATAGCGTTTGCAATATTATTCACCGGCTTTAGTTTTGATATAAGATTTTTGATTGCAGTCATTATTTCAGCATTCACCGCAGGCATAGGATTTCTTTTACACGAACTTGCTCACAAATATGTTGCACAAAAATACGGCTGCCATGCAGAATTCCATGCATTTGACCAAATGCTTTGGATTGCAGTATTTCTAAGCTTTTTCGGCTTTATTTTTGCAGCACCTGGCGCAGTATTCATTTCTGGAAGAATAACACCGAGAAAAAACGGACACATTTCAATTGCAGGGCCATTAACCAATGTTATTATCGGACTCATTTTTCTTATTCTGTTCGCGCTCATTAACGCACCTTTAATCAAAAGCATTGCAGGCATGGGCATGCACATTAACTTTCTTCTCGCAGCATTCAACATGATACCATTCTTCGGCTTAGACGGCGCAAAAGTATTGCACTGGAACAGAACAATATACACCATAACACTTGTAAGCACGATTTTGCTTTATTTAGGGGCAGGGCCAATAATGGCTCTATTTAATTAATGAAAGCATCTGCCCAACATAGACGGTATCGCCAGTAAATTGGTCGCTAAGAATTTTTTCAATATCATCTTTCTTTAAAGGGGGCTTGTAAGAACGCCTGCTTGCCAAAGCATCATAAATGTCAGCAACAGCAACAATCTGCGTGAAAACAAAATCAAGGAGGTCATAATTTCTTTTCTCCAATGCCAGCGCTGTTGGCATCAAAACCCTGCCAGAGTCTGTCCTCGGATAAGCACCTTTCTTGTGCTCATGATGGCCAACAGCAATCTTTCTCTCCCTGTCATAATTCGGCCCTTGAAGCCTTTGAAAACCAAAACGAGGATGGTTGTCCATTATTTTTCTCTCAACATCACTCAAAGAGCCTTTTTTGTCAAGAATCTGCAACGGCACATCAAGCTTGCCAACATCATGCAGCAATGCACCGCGGCCAAGACTTCTTATCTCGCCAACATCATTCATGTAACCAAGGCGAATGCTGTACAAGCAAACACGCAAACAATGCGTGTATGTTTCAAAATGATAATTGCGCAGCGCAGAAATGTGCCGAACAATATCATCATCACGCACAATATCTGCAAGCAACAAACTCAGCTCACGCAACTCTTTTTTTTCCATTAACAACGCAGTTATTGCAGTGTTTAAAATATTTTTGGTCATTTAGTTGGCGACAATAGTTATGCATAGTATAATACGCCAACTAAATTGTAAAAGACAGACTATTTTATGCGTTACTTCTGTCTTTTACTAATTCACAATATGTTATATCCTTTCAATTCCCACTCCAAAAGCTGGTCAGCACTAAAACCATCTCTATCTTTGAAAGGAAATGCGCGCATACCTGCATTTCGTGCTGCAAGAACATTTTCTATTTTGTCGTCAATAAACAAGCATTTGTGCGGCGCTTTTTCCCTTTCAACTGCTTTCAACGCGTAATTATAAATCTCTTCATCAGGCTTTTTCATACCAATGTCCGCAGAGATTATTATCGGACTGCAGTACTCTTGCAATCTTAACTGGCCAACAACAGCCCAACCCCATTCTTTTACGTGATTGCTCAAAACAGCCAGACGATAACCTTTTTCTTTCAACAACGGCAAAAAATTCATGCCACTTTCAGGGCTGCACTTTGAAAAACCATCCCAAACAATCTGTGCTATTTCAGCAGTGCGAGACTTGATGCCAGTATTTTCAAGAGTTCTCTGCCAGTAATCATCATGAGAACATTTTCCAATCTTGTAATCATTCCAAGCACCCCATTCCTGCTCACGAAATTTGCCAAAACGAAATTCAAGTATTAGTTCAGGCGAAATAGTTTTGTTTTGCTCAAGCCATTCCCAAATAATGTGGCGATGGCCCCCTTTTGCGAGCACACCGCCAATGTCGAAGATAATGGTGTCAATCTCTGTTTTCATAGTTTCACCTCAGAATTCAGTGAAACATAGTTAAGAATATACTTTTCCTCAAAGGAATATATTCAACAATATTTATATACAAGTTAACCACCTGTTCTTCTGTGGACAGACGAAAAGTCATCAGACAAGGCAAAGGAACACTAACCATGAGCCTGCCAATGCAGTGGGTAAAACAAGTGAGAATAAGTGCAGGCGACGAAATAGAAGTAGAACACAAAGGGCTGCAACTCATTGTCGGCCCTGGAAAACGGCAGAGCAAAAAAACAAGCGATGTTGACTTACAAGGGTTTTGCAAAGGGCTTGTGTTCGTTATCCTCAACAATGCTTACATTCGCGGAGATGATGAACTAAAAATTACGTTTGAAACAGCAGAACAGTACGATGCAATCAGCGAGGGCGTAAAACAATTATTGGGTTTTGAAATTATTGAACAAACAAAAAACACGTGCATCATCAAAGAACTTGCAAAGGGAGACAGTGAAGACTTTGACACACTGCTGAGGCGAATTTTTTTGTTACTCATCAGCATGGCAGAAGACGGCCACACTGCACTGCAAAACAATGACGCAAAAGCACTCGAAATAATAAAAAAACGCGATGAAAACATCAACGTGCTCGTCAATTACTCACTAAGAATGCTCAACAAAAAAGGAGGGGCAGACATTAACAAAGCGATGCATTACTACGCACTCTTGCTGTTTTTAGAGCAATTAGGGGACCAGTACGCAAGACTTTACCGCGACGTCAAAAAAGTCACGCAAAAAACACTTGCAGTAACTAAAGAAACATCACACTTATTAAGAACATTTTACGAACTGTTTTACAAATTTGAAAAGCAAAAAGCAAATTATTTGAAAAACAAAAGAGACGAAATACGCGGAAACATAACATCAATGCTAACAAAAACAAAAGAAAAAGACGACCTCATAGCACTGCATCATTTACGCAGCATTGCAGACCTTGTTCTCGACATAGAAAAGTTTCATCTGGCGATGCAGTTCTAACTCTATTTGTAAATATCATCATGATGTTCAAGTTTCTCAAAATAAATAAAGTTTATATCTTTTCTTACTTTGAACGTAAGAACAAAACTTTTGTAGACGTGAACTCTTTTGTTATCTGACAAATCATACTTTAAGTTCTTGTAATGGTTAATTGTTTCATGATTGTTGTTAATTATCTCCCTTATTTTATTGTTGACAGCCTTGCAAAAAACAGGATCACGTTTTAACAATTTAGCAAGACTTCTTTTAATCTCATCAGAAACATCAAAAGAAAACATTATTTGGCACCAGTCAATGCGTCAAGTTCTTTTAATGACATTGCCCTACCTTTAGGATGTTTCTTAAAATATTCATCATCCATTCTGAGGATGTTTCTTAGCACATCTTCTTTTACTTCAGCATCAACATACTCTTCGCCGTACATATCTGCAAACTTATTGAGCGCTTCCCCTTTGTCTTTCAAACCGAACTTTTCTTTAATAACACCTAAAACTCTGTTTGCGTATTCATTTATTGTTATGTTAATATTAGTTGTCATAATCTCACATTATTTAAGATAATACAAGCTAATATTTAAATGTTTTGGCAACAATTTATTGTTTAGTTATCCTGCCCTCTAAAGTCATGCCAAGACTGTCTGGAATGTTGACATCAACATGAATGTCTTTACCATGATGGTTCCCTGAGATTTGCCAGTCTGGCATTTTTTCTTCAGAACAGATTCCTGCAATGACGCCAGCATGTGCATTAATGGTTACATTTACACCGCTCGTGATTACTATTTGAATACTGCGACCAGAATCAAGCTCTCCACGTATTTCATTCCTCAACACGGATTGAAGATTCATTTCTTTCCAACCAGAAATACTATACTCCTTCGTCGTCAATGTAATTCGAGGATACCAATCTGTTCTAAAATGACCATGAGCTTCATAATCACAATATCTGCGCTGAAGAACACTACTAACTGAACGAACTGAACTATTATTAGGATAGACTTCCTTCTCAATGATTATCTCTCCACTTGGAAACAATGTTCTTTGCACCTTCCACTCAATGCGCGCATTGCCAGCACACAACTGTTCAGCAACAAGCGCAGTAATAATCGCAGCAACATCATTCTTCTTCCTTCCTTTCTTGCAAAATTCTGGAAAAGACGGAATGTCTGCATATTCGTGAGAAACAATGTATCCCAGACTCAATGCACACGCCATCCCTGCAGCACAAAGTCCATATCCAATTTTTCTCATCAAATTCATTTCAAAGACTTAAAAGAAAATAGGCTTATAAACATTGCACAAACCTTTTTAAACCTGCAAAACATAAAAGATTAATGGGTGAAGCGCTCGGAACAATAACACACTTGGAGAAACCATATTCTTCTGCAGAGATTGAAAGAATTATGCATCCGTGGCTAAAGCAATGGTTCTTCAGCAGATTCAAAGAGTTTTCAGTCCCACAGCTTTTTGGAGTAATGGAAATCCACAAAAGAGAAAACATCCTGATAAGCGCGCCCACAGGGGCAACAAAAACACTAACTGGATTTTTATCAATACTCAATGAATTAATTGATTCATCTGAAAAAGGCATTCTGCAGAACAAAGTCTATTGCGTTTACATTTCTCCTCTCAAGGCTCTCAATAACGACATCAAAAAAAATCTTGTTGAACCACTGCAAGAAATAGAAAAACTCTGCGGAAAAGAATTAGGAATCAGAGTGGCTGTCAGAACAGGCGACACAACAGCAACAGAAAAACAAAAAATGCTAAAAAATCCTCCACACATCCTCATAACAACACCAGAATCACTCGCAATCATGCTGACATCAATCAAGTTTCGACAGCATTTGACCAACGTAGACTGGTGCATCATCGACGAAATCCACGCACTTGCGGAGAACAAACGCGGAGTACATCTTTCGCTGTCAATGGAACGCCTAAGCTATTTGTCAACAGCAATGTGCAGAGTCGGATTGAGTGCAACAGTAGCACCACTCGAAGAGGTTGCAAAGTTCTTAGTGGGGGTGAGAAACTGCAAAATTGTGGACATACAGTTCCTCAAACAATTTGATTTACAAGTCATAAGCCCAGTAAAAAGCTTGATTGAAGTCGACCACCAGCAGCTCCACACAAAAATGTATGAAATAATTGATGGATTAATCCAGTCTCACAAAACAACACTAATTTTTACAAACACGCGCAGCGCAACAGAACGCGTTGTCGACCACCTTAAAACAAAATTCCCAAAAAAATATGCAAACAACATAGGCGCACACCACGGAAGCTTAGGAAAACGATTGAGGCACGACATTGAAGAACGCTTAAGAAAAGGGGATTTGAAGTGTGTCGTTTGTTCAACATCACTTGAGCTTGGAATAGACATTGGCTACATTGACTTAGTTATCTGCTTAGGCAGCCCAAAATCAGTTGCACGATTTTTGCAGCGAGCAGGACGCGCTGGCCACAAACTACAAGACGCAGTCAAAGGACGAATTATTGTCATGGACAGAGACGACTTAGTTGAATGCGCTGTCTTGCTCAAGTCTGCCGTTGAGAAAAAAATTGACAAAATGCACATTCCAACAAACTGCCTTGACGTTTTAGCACAACAAATTGACGGCATGGCACTCGAACAAACCTGGCAGGAAAAAGAACTTTACAATGTTATCAAACAAAGCTATTGCTACAAGGATTTGCCACTAACAGACTTCAACGAGCTACTAAGTTATCTCGCAGGAGAATTTGCAGACCTTGAAGACAGGCACGTTTATGCAAAAATCTGGCGCAAAGACGGCAGCATAGGAAAACGCGGAAAACTCGGACGCGTCATTTACATGACAAACGTTGGAACAATCCCTGACGAGACATTTATTACTGTCAAAGTTGGCGACCAAACAATCGGACAATTGGACGAACAATTCCTCGAACGACTAAAACCAGGAGACGTTTTTGTTTTGGGTGGCGAGACATACCAGTTCAAGTTCTCACGAGGCATGGTAGCACAAGTTGTTGCAACAAGCAACAGGCCGCCAACAGTACCATCATGGGTGTCAGAAATGCTCCCATTAAGCTATGACCTTGCACTTGAGATTGGCAGATTCAGACGATTAGTCTCTGAAAAGTTTACTGCAGGAAAAAACAAAGCAGAAATTCTGAAATTTGTAAACGAACATTTGTATGTCGACGAGAATGCAGCAGAAGCAATCTACGAATACTGCAAAGAACAATACGATTATGCAGGCGCACTTCCAAACGACAAGCTGATTGTTGTCGAGCATTACAACAACGAGCGAGACAGCAAAATATTGTTTCACACGCTTTTAGGGCGGCGCGTCAATGACTGCTTAAGCAGGGCAGTTGCATACGTACTTTCAAAAACCACACACAAAGATGTTGAAGTCGGCATCAATGACAACGGCTTTTACGTTTCAGGCAATGCTGCATTCAAGGCAATTGACGCGCTAAAATTATTGAAGCCGGACAAACTCGACTTAATCATGAAAAACGCCATTGAAAACTCAGAAGTGCTGAAACGCAGATTCAGGCACTGCGCAACAAGATCATTCATGATATTGCGAAATTATCTTGGCAGAGAAAAACGCGTCGGCAGACAACAAGTAAGCTCAATGATACTAATGAGCGCACTCAAACGCATTTCAACAGACTTTTCCATACTAAAAGAAGCCAGGCGAGAAGTGCTTCAAGACCTCATGGACATAGAAAACACAAAAAAAGTAATACAACAAATTAACGACGGAACAATCTTGTTGAAAGACATTATGACAACAGTGCCAACACCATTTGCATTCAACATTTCATTACAAGGATACATGGACATCCTCAAAATAGAGGACAAATATGCATTTTTGCAACGCATGCACCAACAAGTGCTTGCAAAGATTGGCTTAAAACAAGGCAGGAAACTTGCTGAACAAAAAGGCCTTGATTATCATACATTCTGGAAAAAAATAGAAGAAACAAAACAAGAAGAACGAGAAAGCCAAGAAGGAAAACTAAAACAAATGACTTGGAACTTAGAACACGTGCCAGGCTATGCAAAACAAGAAATCATTAAATTAATTGACGGCGACAAAGAAATACGAGAAGATGTGATAGAAGGCATACAAAAACACAAAAAAGAAATTGAGAAAAACTGGCCAAAAGAACTAAGAGAGTTTGTGCTTGAGAGAATTGAAGAGATCACTTAGCCTGACAATTCCTGTGCTTCACAAACTCAACAATTCCAGGTAGTATTGATAACAGAATAATCAGCATGATGACTGCAGTAAAATTGTTTTTAACTATTGGAATCTGGCCAAAATAATAGCCTGCAAATGTGAGCAAGAAAATCCATGCAAAACCACCAATGACATTGTAAGCAAAAAATTCACCATACTTCATTTTTCCAATGCCGGCAACAAACGGGGCAAAAGTTCTGACGATAGGAACAAACCTTGCCAGAATAATTGTTTTCTTGCCGTATTTTTGATAAAAAGCCTCTGTTTTGTCCAAATACTCTTTTTTTATGAACCTACCATCAGCTTTTTCTGACAGTTTTTTACCAAACACATGGCCAATCCAGTAATTCACTGAATCACCAGTAACTGCTGCAATAAAAAGCATAATTAAGAGAACCCAGACATTCAAAGCCCCAAGAGCAGCAAACGCTCCGGCAGCAAACAACAATGAATCACCAGGGAGAAACGGCGTAAAAACAAATCCAGTTTCAGCAAAAATAATTATGAAAAGAATAGCATATGTTGTCACGCCAAACTGCTGAATAACATAACTCAAATAATTATCAAGATGAAGAATAATATCAACGAATTTTGTGAACATTGCTGTGAAGTAAACAAAGCCGTATAATAAACTTTTGAGTGTTATATCTGCATTTGGCAAAAGTTTATTGACCTTGACTTTTGTAATACTAATTACACATAAAACTCAAAAGTCAAGGTATAAAAAGCTTTATATAATCTTTATACAAACGCTTATAAAAAAAGAGATATATTACAATAAATACGCAAGCAATAACTGTTAAAAAAGAGGTGACAATATGCGCAAAGTAATAGCAACTGCAGCATTAGTTACAAGTATGGGAATCAGTGGTTGTGCCGTTGTTGCACTCCCAGCAATGGGTGTTTATATGCTTCTGGAAAAAGATGAGAAAAAACCAGTCGCAGGATATAATAGTTTTTCTCTCAAAGTCAAGGACGATGAAAAAGTTTTTGGGTACGACATAAACAATGACGGAATTATAGACGAAGCATTTTATGCACGAACAAACCAAGCAATAGAAACCCTCGAGCATCCTGAAGGCAAACGCTGGATGGAATTCACAAAAGACTCAATTCAAAAAGATGATTTGGAACATTTAGTCAGCGAAGGGCTGCCGCCAGAAAAACAACTCTGGAACTATCCGAAAAATACACGCCTTATGACTTCATCAGAACAAGCATACTTGAATACGCAATACAAGCGCGCACGCAACAGATAGTTTATAAACTCACCACTGATTTCAGGAAAACAAACATTCAGAGGTTATGTTGCGAAAACTCCTAACAACAGCGATATTGGCAACTTGCCTACAAATAACTGGCTGTGCAACCATCGCACTGCCAGTACTTTCTTCTGAAAACAAAAAATCTGTGCAAGAAAAACCAGAAGAAAAAATATACTCGCGGTTTTATCTCAAACTAAATGATAAAGAAACAATTTTTGGGTACGACATAAACAATGACGGAATTATAGACGAAGCATTCTATTCAAGAACCAAACAAGCAACAGACATCTTGTACGCTACTGATGGAAACAGACGAATAAAACTAAGTAATTACGCTATTCAGAAAGAAGACCTTGAACACCTAACTGTCAACGGATTGCCGCCAGAAAACGAAGTCGGCCCTCACCCAAAAAACACGCGTTTAATGACACGCTTAGAACGCGAACTCCTCACCAAACACTATCAACAACTGCTTTCTGCATATTACCGCACACAAGAAGAAGAAAAGAAATAAACGTTTATAAAGCAGCTTCTTTTTATCAGCACACATGGTCCTTGAGAAATTATCACAATCATTAAAAGGGACATTGTCAAAGATAGCAAGCGCGCTTTTTGTTGACGAAAAACTAATAAATGAACTTATTAAAGAAATACAAAAAGCACTGCTACAAGCAGACGTCAACGTCACACTTGTTTTTGACTTAACAAAAAAAATCAAAGAACGAGCACTCAAAGAAGAACCGCCAAGAGGGCTGACAAAAAAAGAACATCTGATAAACATTGTTTACGAAGAATTAGTCAAATTCTTAGGCGGCGAAAAACAAGAACTCAATGTTGAGAAAAAAAATGCAAAAATCATGCTAATAGGACTGTTCGGCAGCGGAAAAACAACAACTGCAGGCAAGCTCGCAAAATATTTCTTGAAACGCGGAAAAAAAGTTGCGTTATTAGGACTGGACATTCACAGGCCAGCAGCAATGGACCAATTAGCGCAGGTTGGCAAAGCAATAAATGTTCCTGTATTTATCGACAAAAAAGAAAAAAATCCTGTGAAGATTTATGAAAACTTTGAAACAGAACTAAAAAAATACGACTTGGTCATTGTTGATACTGCGGGCAGAGACGCTCTCAGCCAAGACTTAATAACTGAGCTCAAGAAAGTTAATGAGCTTATCAAACCAGATGAAAACTTACTCGTCATTTCTGCAGACATAGGACAAGCCGCACAAAAACAAGCACAAACATTCCACGAAACATGCGGAATAACAGGAGTCATTGTCACAAAAATGGACGGCACAGCAAAAGGCGGCGGAGCACTATCAGCATGCGCAGTAACCGGAGCACCAATAAAGTTCATTGGCGTTGGAGAAAAAGTTGACGATTTCGAACCATTCAACCCAAAAGGATTTGTCGGCAGAATGCTCGGCATGGGTGACATAGAAGCACTGCTGGAAAAAGCCAAAGAAGCAGTCACCGAAGAAGAAGCACAAGACATACAAAAAAAATTCTTGAAAGGAGATTTTACTTTAATTGATTTATACAACCAAATGGAAGCCATGAGCAAAATGGGCTCACTATCAAAACTAATGGAAATGATACCTGGCATGGGACAATTACAGCTCCCAAAAGAAACATTAGAAGTTCAAGAAGACAAACTAAAAAAATGGAAACACGCAATGAACAGCATGACAAAAAAAGAATTAGAAGAGCCAGAAACAATCGACTCAAGCAGAATAGAAAGAATATCAAAAGGCAGCGGAGTAAGTGCCAGCGACATTCGAGACCTAATCAAACAATACAGGCAAAGCAAAAAATTAGTCAAAATGCTAAAAGGCGGCATAGACAGCCCAGAAAAATTAATGAAAAAGTTTAAGGGAAAGATGAAGTTCAAATAACGAAGGTTTAAAAAAGCTAAGCAGTAATAACAACCATGACTTTGCCAGAATTAGAAAAATTAGCCATAGAAGAACAACCTGAATTTGTTAAACTTTTTAGTATCCCGCCACACGAACTAACCGCTGAACAAGAACAACAATTACGATATTTTGGTTCTAAAATTAGTTTTGAACAGTATGCATTTGAATTAAAAAGATATGGCGCAAAAACACTGCAAAAATTGTGTTGCACAATTATTCAGAAAAATCCTTTTATTTTGCGCACTGCTTTTGGAGAGTTAGAACTTCCTGACTGTTTAGTGCCAAAAGAACTTAAGCAACCAGTGGGAGTAGATTATCATGCGGACATATTATTCGCAGATGTTGCCGCAAATTTAGATACTGGCACAATTACTCAATTTAGCTTCAAAGACTATTTAAAAAAAGCATCTTCTGAAGAGCTTGCAAAAATTCCAACACTAAATAGCCTGTCCATCGCAGATTGGCCAAAGATACAATAAGAATTTTAATAAATTACTCAATAAGCGTTATCATGATGGTCTAACGAAATGATTTTTACAGTTTCACTTTCAATTGCATAAATCAACACCAAACTTCCAAAATGTATTCTTCTATAACCGGCAAGAATGTTACGTAACGGCTTGAAGTGTTCTGGATGTTCAACAAGCTAAATTCAATGGCGTACGCCACATCATAAGCCTCGCAAAAATTTCACTGCAGACTTTTGGTCAAAACGCTTAACACCAATGCCTTTTTACTAAACCTTTGCCAATAGTTTTATATATTGTGGTTGACAATTAAATAAGAGATGGCAAAAAAACATTATGTTGATGTTGTAATTGTTCAAGAAAAACTCAGCACTGGTAAACCAGTATTTGTAGCACATTGTTCTACAATAGGCATTGCAAGCCAAGGAAAGACAATTGAAGAAGCTAAAAATAACATCAAAGAAGCAATTGATTTGTATTTAGAAGAATGCCCTGACAAACTCGACGAGACAGCAAGTGAAACTCCCCCAACATTCTCGTTTGTGGAGGTAACTCATAATGCCAAAATTGCCTGTAGTGTCAGGTAGCCAAGTCATAAAAGCACTTTCTAAAATAGGTTATCAGCATGTTAGAACTTCAGGCAGCCATGCCATTCTAAAGAAACAAAGTGAAGATGGAACAATTGTCATACCAGTTCCATTACATGACGAACTGGCTAAAGGAACACTCCAGAGCATTCAGCGCCAAACAAAACTTTTAAGAGATGACTTCATTCTTTTGTTAACAAAATAAAGCATTTAACACTCTTCTAAAAATCCCTGTCAAACACAACTTCACAAACATAATTGTTGACCAAATAACCAATAATGTCTTCTTTAAAATAAGAGTTGAACAACACGTAAGCTAACGGGTCGAAAACAACAGGAATGCGCTTGAACTTTGTGCAGCCAAGATACAAATCAAATGCCTTAAAACGCACTTGCTCAGAATCACCTGTAAAGACAGCATTATCTTTATTTGATACAAGAGAAACATCATTAGTGTTGTAACTAATTGTTTCAGCCAAACCATATTTAGTGCCTGCGAAATACGACAACAAATTGTCACGGCCGTAATTAACAACCAAATGGTCATCACCAGTCAAAGCACCCTTCAACAAACCATCTGCATTAAAGCTTAGTTCAGTAACAACAGACGCCTTTGTGAAAGAAACAAGCTTATTGTCCCTATAAAAAAACACGACAGGAATTCCTGCACCCCGCCTGAACTTCAACAAGCGATTAAAGCCGTCAAACTCAAATGCCAGCGTCTCACCATCACTAAAATCAACTTTTGACGGACGACCATAAAAATCATACTTTATCTGCGTTTCTTTATTGTTATCCATGATTTTCGTCAGCTCAACTCTTTCATTACGGTGAAATTCCATAGTCCTGTCAATAGCAACAATGCGCTCGAGAAAACCACCCTGCGAGTAGTAAAACAATATTTTTTTGTGCTCGCGCTCAACAGAAACAAAATTAAGCTCATTATCATAACCATACACTATTTCTTCATCAAACCATTTTTGCTTGGCAACAAAAGTTGGCTTAATCTCAGGCACAACTATCTCAGGTTCTTCTTTTTTCATCTCCTGAACAACCTCTTGGGGCTTTGCAACAGCCTTGCGCTCGTATTCAGGAACAACAGCAAATTGTGCAATAAAACCCTTAAACGAATACCACACATCAACACCTAAATCTTCAACAGGAAAAGCATCATTGATTTCATAACGATAATTATGATACGCAAGAACAATGGCTGCAATTATCAGTATTCTAAGAGTCCAACGCCATATTTTACCTATACGTTTAAGCATAATCTCTTAAATGAGGTGAGAGAATAAAAACATTTCTTCTAAATGTCGGAAATGCACAATAATAATATATGAATAGTGCGCATTTCCGAGCATGTCAAGAAACCACAAGCTGTCACATTGCAGTGTCGTTATCACTTCACGCCACCTTCTTTAGCT
>JACQMU010000148.1 GCA_016203425.1 Candidatus Woesearchaeota archaeon | reverse complement strand
GTAACAGCATGCAATGAACGCAAAAACTTAGCAGGCACTTTTCCTTTTGAGATAAGCTCTACTTCAAACTTCTCAATAAGCTCTGCATCAGACACTTTCTCAACACCCTCCAGTTTAAGTAAGTCGCGAATAACAGAAACAATTGTGTCATAAGAAGCAACAATAGTTTCTTCTTCTTTCTTCTTCTCAATCTGCGTGAACAATCTTTTAAGGCGCTTTAAGAAACGGTCTGCAGAATCAAGCAAGTCATCAACTTCCTTGCCAGTAACTTCTTTTTTGTCACCATGCTCAATATCCTTGCGAACTTTGAGAATCTTTTCAAGCACTTCAATGTCTTTTTCATCAAGAAGCTTTTCTTTCTTGACAAAGATTTCACGCATGACCTCAGCAGTTTCTTTCGGCGCAGGCGGCGGAACACCATATAACATCAATGCAGCCTGGCTTGGCGTGAATGTTGACCAAAAAAAATCCTCAGTGCCAATATCCCTCAACTTGAACTTAACACGCTCAAGCGATTGCTCACCAGAACTCATGTACATGTCAATTGCTTCACTACTGGGACGAATCTTGCCCATTTTGAGCAATTGCTTCCACGGCATGAAAATACCCCTGTCATAGAACGGCACGCCATCACGCAAAAACGTGAAAATAACTGGATTAGCCTCGCGCATGCTGTCCCAGAAATCAGTAAGGATGTAGACCTGCACGTTTAATTTATTCTGAATGCCAGTCATCTGGCCAGCTTCAAGCCCCATGCCAATAATTATTGCACGCAACTTTTCTTTCAGCTCGCCACGAGTCATTTTCTTGACATCAGTGTCGTCAATAACAATAAAGACATCAATATCAGACTGCTTTGTTGCTCTTCCTTGGACCAACGAACCTGCAAGAACATAAGCAACAATGTATTTCTCAAACTTTTTCAGTACCATAGACTTGTGAACTTCAGCAATCTTAACTGCAGAAAGCATGCCGTTGTCATGAACAGGCGCGCCCATGGCAATAACCTGCAAAATATCATACTTTGCATCATAACAATTCATCCACAATTCTGACAACAAAAGAATTTGTGGCGTGATTAAAGGATCAATTTCTTTAGCAGTTGATTCAACAATGCTTGTAAGTTTTTGCCTCAATTCTTCCTTAGGCATTTTTTTTGAATCAGAATCATCAACAAGCACGAGAACGTGAAGCTTGTCTTTCTCTTTCTCGTCAGCATCCTTTGGCAATTCTCTCGGAGGGGGAAGAAGCGCAATACCGCTGATGTACTTGTCAAACTTGTCAAGCACTTGCTTTTTGAACTTGTCAAGCTTTTCCTTCACAGCCTTTAATTTTTTTTGGACATCCTCAGGAAGCTTTGCTTCCAAATCCTTCAATGAATCCTCAGGAGTTTTTTGTTCATCTTTCTTTTTATTATAAGGTTCTTTGTAATCCTTTTGTTCAGTTTTTTCTGTTTTTTTTGCCATGTTAAGCCTCCGCGAGTATAACCTGTTCAAGCTGTTTTGTTATCGATAAAACACCGTTTGCAAGCTGCAAGAAAATGTCAAATGCAGACATTTTGTTCTGCAACTGCCCCTGCACAAACTCAAAACCAACATCATGAATGCCGTTCTTTGCAGGATTTGGATTAATAGCATTTGAAAGGCCTGCAATGTTGTTGTCAACAATTGTCCGCA
The DNA here is from genome assembly GCA_016203425.1 of Candidatus Woesearchaeota archaeon. Lineage (GTDB taxonomy): Archaea > Nanobdellota > Nanobdellia > Woesearchaeales > ARS49 > JACQMU01. The sequence goes on along the minus strand of JACQMU010000148.1, from coordinate 18,008 downwards.
TCCACGCAATCGAAAATGCAAAAGCCTTTGCTTCCTCATCACGAACATCATTAAGAGTTGTAGAAATAACGTGGCCAATTTCGTGGCCAAGAGTGACCATAACCTCGTCAAGCAATCCTTTTTTTACGAAAACTTCACTTATCCCTTTTAGTCCGCGATTAATTGAGAAACCCTGAATGCCAGCACTCCAAAAACCACTGTGGCGTTCATGCGCAACTCTTAATTCCTTTTCAGTGCACAAATGAATTGTGATATTGTTTGGCAATTCTTTGCCAGTTGTTTTTCTGAATGCTTCTTTAGCAGGCTCTTCAAGCACAGAAGCATCGTCAACAAACTTAGTGGGCAAAAGATGTGTTAGGAAAGGCGCTGTAACAAAATAATCCTGCTGAGCTTTAGCGAGATAAAGATTATTATACTTTGTTGGCATTTCTCTGGACGAAACAGTCAACGCGTGAACAAGGCCACTATCATCCACAGGCATCATTCTCATTGGATCAACACCTGCAACATTATAAGGTTTTGATTGATAGCCAGCAGAACTTTCACTGCGAACCAAATCTGCAACAGAACTTGCTGTTGCCATGTATGGTGCTCCAGCAGAATAAACAGTCTTCCCATCTTTTTCAGAGTCATGAACATAAGCAGGCAATTGGCCAGCACGATATCTGTGAAAACTCGGCGCATAACCAGTGCTGTCAGGATAACAACAGCTTAAAGGATAATCCATATTACTTCAACTCATCCTCTAACGGTTTCTTCTGAGCAGCCTTTTTAGCTTCAGCTTCAAGGTCAACACCCAAATCTTTCAAAGCTTTAATGTGCATCTGCATTAATTGCTCAACAACACCCAAAAGCCTTGCAAGCTCCTGGCGCTCTTTAGCAAGCGTTGTCAAAGCGCCTTTATGAAACCCAATTTGTTCATCTTTGTTTTCTTGTTTTGCCATGTTCATTCACCTTTTTCTTTGCCAACAGCACGGTCAGCATGATATTTTGCAAACGTTTCAATAAACGAGCGCGTTTGTGCATAACCCTCTTTAGGCATTTTGTCGAGAATTGTGTAAGCATTGGCTGCAATTCTTGCATGATGCACTCTTTGTTTTTCATCAACAGAAAGATTAAGTGCAGTGTTTGCTATGTCATCTATGGTGTAGCTAACATCAACTGGTTTTTCAGAATGTGCATCACTGAATAATTTTGTGACAAAAGCCTTTAATTCAGAGCCAGCATCATATTTACTATGTTGAGGACAAGGCTTTCCTTTTTCGTTGCAAATTGAACACGTTGATTGATAACCTGCTTTGCCCTCTTCAAACAAAGCCTTAACTCCTTGATAAAGCTGTTCAACTTCTTTCCAGTTAACATTTTTAATTCTCTTCAAAAAATCATCACTGTTGTCATTTTTTGTTGTTTGTTTTGCAGTCATTTTTTGTTCTCCCCCTGTTGGTTGGCAATGCAATCCTTGTTCGTGTTCTGCTTCAATTACATCATCCATCCAATCTTCAAAACCAGTCATTTTTTACCACCATCACTTGCTTTTGATGCAGGCGCATAAGTGTTTTTACCGTATGCTTTGCCGTCATTGTTTGAATAACTGCCATCTTTTCCATTTTGTGTTGCATAATACTGCGCAACTGCTTTTAAAATTGCGCCTGCAACAGCATAACTTTGTGGGTTTGACATGTCAACAATAAGATAAACACCATTATTTTGTTGTGCAGCAATATCTTTTGAGTCTGCGGATTGAGGAACAAAACCAGCATATTGTGAGATACTGCCCAATAAATCATCAACACTAATTATGGGCGCGTCGTCGCCTTTCAAGTGCTTTGAGCAAGGCTGGCCTGCAATCGCACAAGCAATGCAAAAGTTCTGCTGAGGATTGTTCTTTAATTTGTCTGACAAAGAATCATATCCTCTTGCTTGAGAACCGCCTTTGTACAACTGGCCAAAACTCTGCAACGCATTTGAGTATGTTTGCGAGCGAGGGCTTGCTTTCAATATGTCTTTTAAATTACTCACATCATTCATTTTTTACCACCCTATGTGACAATAATATCATATAGGCGGCATTAAGCGTTTGCGGCATATAAACGTGTGTGACAAAAAAGTCATATCAAGGTACAGTCCTGTACTTAATGTTCACAATTCCCCACTCGACAAAAAGCATGATTAAAGCAAACAGCAGCAAGTATGGAGCAAGCTTTAATTTAATGCGCGCAATTTTTGTTGCGGCAATAAATTCGTATGCTTCTTTAATTGTCTGCGCATCAGAAGCACGAAAATATTTTCCACCGCCGTTTTCTGCAACACTCTTCAACACACCCTCATCAAGCTGAAATGTAGCATTTGCAATGCCTGGCACAAAGCCGCCCTCACGAGTGCCGATGCCAATAGTGTGAACAGTGACACCATCACGCTTTGCAAACTCAAGAGCATCAAGCAAAGGCATCCCAATATTTGACTGGCCATCAGTCATCAAAACAAGACTCTTTTGCTTTGGGCTTTTAGACAACAAATTAGTGCCTGCAACAATCGCGCCACCCAAATCAGTGCCGCCAAACATGCTGGTGTTTAACAGTTCAATTGAGGTTTTGATTAGTTTTTTTTCATCAGTCAAATCGTGTACAACACGCGTTGTGCCAGAAAAAACAACAAGCCCAATCTGTGTGGTAAAAGGAACCTCATCAACAAGGCCACTTGCAATATTTTTTGCAGCATCAAGGCGCGATGGCAACAAATCATTTGCTTTCATGCTGTTGGAAACATCAATTGCAACCACGTAATCAAAATCTGTTGACTTACCAGAATAAATAACAACCATTCCAGCGACAGCAAGAATTAATGCGGCGAGAGTAAAAAAACGAAGCACAAGAATACTAATATCCTTGCCCATCAAAGCACCACCATAAGCACGCGTCAAAGCACGTGCAGGTGCGGTCCTCATCAACAACTCAAAATTAGAAAATTTAAGCGCAACAGACTTTTTGAGCTTCAGCGTCAAAAAATGCGTGATAACAAGCACAGGCAGGCCCAACAAAAACCACACCATTTCAGGATTTGTAAAACTAACCTCAACCATCAACGCCACCTTCTCTCACGATGCCTAAAAAATGTCAGCAAAGGCTTAACAAAAGGCTTATCTGTCGTCAACAACAGCATGTCGCCACCACTTTTTTTGAAAACATTATTAACATATTCTTCCTCGTCTTTAGCATGCAATTCATACTTTTTACGCAACTCACTTGGATTAATCAAAACCTGTTCATCAGTGTAAGGGCTCTCAACAAGCAAGTTAACCTCATCAGGAGGTAAAGTCCTGTCATACAAATCACGAACCATAATGCCAACAAGCTCAAACTTTTTCCCAGCAATATTAATTTTTTGCTCCCAGCCCTTAGAAAAACCAATAAAATCTGAAATAATAATAAGAACACTCCTGTCAGGCAAAAAACCAAAAACTTCCTCTAACGAATTCCCCAAATCATAACGGCCGCCATACAATTCAGCATTCATCAAACTATTGCACAATTTGTAAAACTGGTGGGGGGCAAGCATAGGTGTTGAAGACAGCTGAATGCGGTCATTAAACAACCCAAAGCCAACACTATCCTGCGCCTTAAGAACAGCATAACACAAAGACGCAGCAAGCTCTGCAGCATAAACCACTTTCAATTTTGTTGCTGACGAACCATAAAGCATGCTTGAACTAACGTCGACCAACAAATACACATTAAGATTACGCTCCTCAATAAATTTTTTTACAAGAACATCATCGCTTCTTGCAGTAGCCTTCCAGTCGATAAGACTTGCATCATCATCAGGCATGTACGAACGATAACTGTCAAACTCCAAACCCTTGCCACGAAAACTGCTCTGATAACGGCCAATAAGCTTGCTGGTAGTAAGGCCTTTTGTATAAATCTCCAGCTTTTGGATAGAAGGAATCAGGCTGACTTTGAAAGCTTTTTTTGTCATTTGTTGGGATACCCAGTCTCTTGAGATTGGGTATTTTTACTCCGTTGTTTTCTTTTGTGGGGTATCCTAACTTTAAAAATCCCAACTATTAACTATAATACCCCGCCGCTTGCGGCGATTGGGATTTTTATTTTAAGGAACCGGCACGCGCGCTAAAATCTCAGCAATAATTTCATCACTTGTCAAATTCTCAGCCTGCGCCTCGTACGTCAACAAAATTCTGTGCCTGAGAACATCAAACGCAACATCCTTAACATGCTGAGGAGTCACGTACGACATACCCTGCATAAACGCCTGAGCTTTTGCGCCAATAAACAAGCCAATCGACGCGCGAGGGCTGCCGCCATACTCAATATAATGGCCAAGCTTAAGGCCAAACTTGTCAGGATAACGCGTTGCATTAGTAATGCGGACAATATATTTTTCAATACTGTCACTAGTATGAATGTGCTTCACAAGCTCCTGCATCTTCAAAATCAGCTCAGCATTAAGCACAGGCTGAATTTTGAACTCCTCAAACTTTTTAAGGCTGATGTTTTGGTGCAGAATGCTTTTTTCCTCGCCCTCAGAAGGATAACTCATGCCAACATTAAACAAAAAACGGTCAATCTGAGCCTCAGGCAAAGGATAAGTGCCAGCACTCTCAATAGGATTCTGAGTAGCCATCACAAAAAAAGGAGGCCTCAGCTTAAACGTGTCGCGCCCAATAGTCACCAGCATTTCCTGCATAGCTTCCAACAGAGCAGACTGTGTTTTTGGCGGAGCACGATTAATCTCATCAGCAATAACAAAATTAGAAAAAACAGGGCCCTTAACCACAGTAAAAACATTACGCTCACGGTCAAACGTTGTAAGCCCAGTAATGTCAGTCGGCAACAAGTCAACAGTAAACTGAATTCTGTTAAACTGGCAGCCACTAACCACAGCAAGAGTTCTAATCAAAATTGTTTTTGCAAGGCCCGGCAACGCAATAAGATACGTGTGGCCATCACACAACATTGCGCGCAACAAAGCATCAACAGTATAGTCCTGGCCAACAATAAGCTTTCGAATTTCTTTTTTTGCCAAATCAAGCCGTTCTTTATACGGAAGAATATGGTGTGGAGCCAACAATGGGCGATGTTCCTTGGCAAAAATCCTGCTCTTTATTTTAGACAATATTTTAGCAGACTCAGCAAGAGCACCTGCACTTTTCTTATCATCCAACAATTCGCCTTTTACTTTAACAGCTGAAGCCTTATGATGCGTATCCAAACTACACCCCTTTTCATCACACACTAATTCAGAAGTAATTAAACTTTTAGTGCTATTCAAGAGTAGTTACAATCAAAAACCTTTCTTTTGGAAAATGAATTAATAAACAGTGATAAAACGTCTAAATGCGAACGTTTCACACGCCGACGGTGGCAGGTGCGACGGTCGTGACTCCTCACTATGTGATGTCGTCACGCCCTACGAGACATCCCGGATGGAGCAACCCCTGTCTCGTCGCACGCCACGTCGGCGCTGGTTTGAAATTGCAAAAGAAAACTTATTATAGCCATCTTCATACCTCAATGCTATGTGGAATCCATTCAGGCAATTTTTTGCAACAAAAGAAACAGCCAGTGCTACTGAACAAAAAAAAGAAAGATTACGCACACAGGCATTAAGACAGCTGAACAGCTTAAGAAAACAAAAAGACCCAAAAAAACTTGTTGTACAATTACATTTACTTTTGCGTGACTTTTTCAAACAATACTTCAACCTCAGATATGCATTCACCAACGAAGAACTTGCTGACGAACTCTCACGGCGCAAGATTGACAGATACTTAAAACGCAAAACAGCAAAAATACTCGAAAGAGTGACTGAAGCAAGATACAATGTTGAACACACACGTGAAGAGCTAAAAGCACTGATTGAAGACACAAAACAAGTGGTTTCGTTACTATAAATCACAAAAAGTTCAATAAAAGTGAACAAAAAGTGAATAATAGGAACACTTAAAACCTTCTTTTCGCAGGCGGTGCATAAAACGGCACACCCGGAGCTCTGCCTAATTCTTTTTTAGCAGACAGTTGTTTTCTAACTTTTTCTTCCTCATACTCAATTGCCTTCTGGCGTTTTCTGCCCTTAGACCAAGGAAGCTTGCCAGCCAAAACACGCCTGCCAACACCAGAAACACGGCGAACAGGAGCCCGCAAATGATACTTTTGAGGCTCACCCTTATGACGATGGCCCATGCCAAGCAAGTAGCCGCCAATAACAACAACAATACTAACAACAGTTATTCCAATAATCAAGAAAAGCTTTAATTTTTCCAAATCAATAATTGGAACAGGATTTTGAAGCTCAGCACTATACGCAACCAATTCATTACAACCCTGAATTGCAGCAGACGCCAACGAGCGTGCTTTCTCATACTTACGCTCCTTCAAAGCATTCTCTGCCTGCGTAAGGAATTCACCAAGCTCAAAACACTGCGGGTTCTGCTGCAACACATCCTGCGCAGTCCTGATTTCTGTAATCGTCTGCTCAGTGCCAACCAATTCACTAATTTCCTCAAGAGTAATGTAAACTTTAGCAGTCTGCACAAGCTGAACATTCGAAGCAGCAGCAGTAATAATAATCTCGTAAACAGCAGGATCAGTATGGCTCTGCACAAACAATCTTACTTGTTCAGACTCACCAGGAGCAAGCGACGCAATACTATTTCTTTCCAACCTTAATGTTAAGTCTTTAGTGTCAGTATGCGCGTCAAGCTTAATATCATTCAGCGTAATTTTGCCAGTGTTTTTAACAGTGAAGAGAACAGTCATTTCATCCCTGCCATGCATTATTAATGATTGTTGAGGAGCTACAAAAGAAAGCGCAGCAACAGTCCGTTTTGCAGCAGCAATGCCACCACCGCCACTGCTAACAATTGTCTGGCTCACAGTTTCTGTAACCTCTGAAAGCGTTTCACCAACAGCAAAACTCGACAAGCCAGCAAGAGTCTTTCTCAAAACAATGCCGGTAGTATCAACAGTAGCGTTAGTATCCTCCCAACTCGTGCAATTAATGTGCGTAGCATTAAGAGTAACAGTGTTAGCATCACTACACCTGAACAATTGCAAATTCTGTTCTCTTGCAGTACTGCTAATTATTGAAGAATAATTAAAAATCACGTCAACAAACTCAAAATCAGAAGTTGAAGGCAACTTAAATGCAGCATGCACTTTCTTGTTTTGAACCGTAGCACCCAAGCCAGCCGTAAGCGTGGCAACAGCCATTGAGCCGGTAACACTCGTATTCCTCATCAGCGCAGTAATTCCATCAGTTGCATCCTCAAGCCTGAAATTATACCTCCCAGTTGTTACTTCAAGAGACAAAGGTGGGGGCGTTGCAGTGCCAATAGTTTCATTATTCTCCCTGTCCTGCAAAGTTAGTGTTGTAAATCCAGAACCAGTCAGCGTAACATTAGCTCTTGCGTTAACAAAGAAAGATTTTGTAGCATTAGTTTCCAAAGTATTCTCATCAACAGCATTAATGACGACAGGATATGAACCGAGATTTGCTGGAGTGAAATTAAATTTGTAAATGAATTTTTCGTTGTTAACTAAAGTAGTAATGTTCTGAACATTAACAACAGTGCCGTTAACAGTTAGAGTTGCGTTAAACACACCAAGCGTAAAGTTAAGAACTGCGGTGATATTGACCAACTCATTAATTCCAGGGTGTTTTCTTGAAACATTAAACTCTTCAACAATCGGGGCGCGCAAAGCACTCGCATTAGTCACAGCAGGCTCAACAAGCATAAATCTTGCCAACGACAAATTATTGCCAGGATAGACCGCGGTTACAATATTTCCTGTAGTGTCCAGCGTAATACTCTGTCTCGTTAACGTACAAGTTGGCAAGTCATCACAACGGTACAACCTTAATCTGTTTTCTCTTTCAACACTAAACTCAATACTGTTGTAATCATACCTCATTGTGAGATTATCATATTTCAAATTCGTAATGTTATTCTCCCAGAAATCAACACGCTTATAACCACTCGGAGGAGCAGTTTCATTAACACGCTTATTGTAATCAATTGATGTGTTAATTAGAGGAATACTGTTGCTATTGTTGAGCACGAATGGAGTGATGTTAAGCAATGGTTGATTCTCAAAATCAATTTGCAAGTCAAATCTTGAATTGTTCGGCATCAACAAAGAAGTTCTGCCTAATGATTGATTGATAGTATTTTTTCCACAAACATCTCTAATTGTTATTGTGGTAACATTAGCTCCTGTGACATTAAATGTGGTATTAATTCTTGTATTGACTAAAATGAAACTGCTATTGAAAGTCTGGTTAGCAATCGTGCTGATTACACTGGTGATGTTGTACTGGCCCTCTTCTAATGCAGTAAATGTGTAATTTGATTCAACTTGATAATTCGAAAGGTCAATAGCCTGCGTATTTGCACTGAGATTACTGACAAGCCCAGAAACATTTTTAACTGAAAAATTTAAGTTGTCAAGCAAAGTGTCTAAATTATAAATAGTTTTAAGCGTTACTTCAGTGTTGTTCAAAACATAAGTCTGGTTAGAACAAGCAAGAATTTGTGAGGGGGCAGTTGCTTCACCAACAGAGCGATCGAGGCGCAGTTCTACAACACTTGTAACATTTCTTCCAGCACCAACAGAAATGTTGTAACCCAATGCTGTTACATTTAATATTCTTGGAGTTTCATTACGAATGATAAATGTTGCAGTCCAATTATTATTGTTTAAGTCAGACATTAAAACAGTCTCGTTATTGATTGTAACATTAACTTTGTCAACAAAATCCAAACCATTTAATTCAGACACATTAATAGTAATATTTGTTGAAGGACGGACAATGGTGTTGTTCAAAGGAACAGTGATGTTAATCACAACATTTTGCCATTGGTAAGTTGTGAAGTGACTAACATTAAACAGCGTGTTGCCTCTATTTATTGTTGGAACACTACAAACATTTGCAGGGCAAAGCTCGAAATTAATGTCATCAAATGCTGCGTAAATTAGTGGTGAGCTCACACCAAACAAAGTTATGTTAGCTGTTGTGTTGAGTCCAGACCTTCTTGAAGTATTAACGTGAATTTGATTGCTAGCTGTAAGATTTACATCTTGAGACAAATTAGTACCATTTGCATTAATAATGTTGAAGAAATTAACTGACGCAAGCCCTGTTGAGGTGATTGTTAAGCTCGGTGTGTTTGCAAATGTGTAGTTAGTCATTCTTTTATTGTCGGTTAAAGAAATATTGCTTCCTACTGCGGTTTTAATGCTCCAAATTGTATTAAAGACAGAGTTTGTTATTGTAACGTTAGCTGAACTGTTAACTTCAAAACCAGTATTGCCAAATAACACTGTATTTGTAAAGTTGTTGTTATTACTGCCTGTTGTCGCAAAAACAGCAATCGTGCTGTTAAACGTATTGTTAGTAAATAAGCTTCCGCTAGTGTTTGACAAATACAAAGCAATACCAGTTGTGGCATTAATAGTGTTATTTTGCAACAAATTTTCTCTGCTGTTATTCAACCAAATTCCGTCACTAACATTAGTTATGTTGTTGTTGAACAAACTAATGTTCACAGCACTTGAAACATTAATCCCAATGCTGAAATTCATGATGTTGCAGTTTTGGATAGTTATGTTGTTTAATTGTGCACTGTTAACAACAGAAATGTTAAATGCTTGAACTCCAAAAGGATTTGAAGTAATGTTGTATCCTGCGCAGTTGAACAAAATGTTTGATTGGTTGAAATCAAAACAAGATGCAAGAACTGTATTAACATTCTTTACAAGAGTGACACTCTCATTAATAAGACCACACCCAACAGCAGTTCGGTACGTTGTAAAACTTGAAACATTAAACACAACTTCTCCATTACTTCCCCTAAATTTAATGCAAGTGGGCGACAGGCAATCTACAAAAGTTCCAAGATCAGTATAATCAACTTGAGGAACTAAATAACCAACACTGCCAAGATTAGAAATAGTCACGTTAGCACTCACATTCAAACCAGGACTGCGGGAAGTGTTGACGTGCACTCTGTTTGCAGTTGTCAGGTTGACGTCCATTGAAAGATTTGTGCCGTTGGCATTAATGATGTTGAAAAAATTAACAGATGCAAATCCTGTTGCAGTGATGGTAACACTCGGGGTGTTTGCGAATGTATAATTAGTCATGCGTGGATTATCAACAAGACTAAAGTTGCTGCCGAGTGCTGCTTTAATGCTGTAAGTTGTGCTTTGGAAAGAAGTGTTTGTGATGAGAATTTGGTTTGAACGGTTTATTTCAAGTCCGGTTGTGCCAATGAGTGTGTTATTGGTAAAATTGATATTATTGCTTTGTATGACAAAAATTGCTGCAACGTCATTATTAGCTTGGAAAGTATTATTTAGTAAAACGTTGTTGTTTGTGCTTGATACTAACAAACCGCTTGTTTTTCCTCCTGAGCCTCTTATTCCAACACTGCTGTTGATAGTGTTATTGCCGCCAGAAACAATAGCTATTCCATTACCTGTATCAATAGGGGTGTTGCTGTTGCTGCTTCCACCATTTCCAGTACTGTTTATAATTGTGTTGTTTGAGCTTAATTGAAGAAGGATTCCGTTTGATGTGTTCTGGGCTGATGAGCCACCGTTTGTGGTGCTGCCTGTCCCCGTACTTGATATTATGATGTTGTTTGAGCTTGAAAAAAGACGAATGCCGTTGCCACTAGATCCGCCAGTACCAGAGCCACTATTGCCACCTGTTCCTGTACTGCTAATGATGGTGTTGTTATTGGCTGAAGAAAGGAAAATACCTTGACCGCTGTTTGAGCCACTGTTAGTATTACCACCGTTTCCAGTGCTAAGGTTGATAGTGTTGTTATTTGAGGAAATAAAAATACCGTTATCTCCTGAGCCACCATTTCCTGTACTAGATATTACTTGATTGTTTTCTGAGACTACACGAATGCTGATACCTGCCCCGCCACTGCCAACGATTGTGCCACCAGTTCCTGTGCTATCTATTATTTTGTTGTTACTTGAGTTGCGGAGATCAATGCCCGTGCCTGCAAGCTTACTACTGCCAGCTGTTCCGGTGCTACCGCTGATAGTATTGTTCGAGCTTAAATAAAGCCAAATGCCGTTGACGCTGGAGCTGCCGCTTTTTGATAATGTGCTAATACCTGTGCTATTTATTATAGAATTGTTTGAGCTTGAATTTAGGAAAATGCCATTTGATAGTATAGTACTGGAATTGCCACCTGTTCCAGTGCTATTTAATATGATGTTGTTAAAACTTAAGTAGAGAACAAGGCCACTACTATTAAATGCAGTATTTGCTGTAGTGTTCATTACAACATTATTTTGACTGCTTGACAAATAAAGACTAAACTGGTTGTATACATTTAAGAAGTTTCCTTTATTTATCGTGTTGTTACTTGAATTTGTCAAATACAAGCCATAGCCAGAACTTGCATTTGCAGTATTATTTTCCAACACACTTGTCGCAGTATTGTTCAACCAAATACCATTAGTAACATTTGTGATGTTGTTGTTGAACAATGAAATATTACTCGCTGACGAAATATTAATTCCGATGCTGAAGTTTTGAATGTTGCAGTTTTGAATGGTGATGTTTGATAATTGTGCGCCGTTAACAACGGAAATGTTAAACGATATTACTCCTTGAGGATTTGAAGTAATGTTGTATCCTGCGCAATCAAACAAAATGTTTGATGTGTTGAAGTCAAAACAACTACCGCCTGCAGCAGTAACATTATTTGTTAATGTTATGCTTTCGTTAATTAGTCCGCAGGCATTTGCTAACGTGCTGACGCTGAAACTACTGCTGCCGTTCAACGAATAAGTGCTGAATTCTCGTACGTTAAATGATACTCTGTCGATGCCTGTGATTGTTGCATTCTCTGCTGACAGTGAAATCCTTTGACCAATGGTTAAATTAGTACAAACATCTGTAGGACACAACACATCATTTCTCAACACGCTAATATTCTCAACAAAATGAACCCTGTTGAATATTATTTTGGCGCTCTTGTTCAGCTCAGGACACAACGAACTATTAATAAAAGCAACATTCTTGCCAAAGCGCCCACACTCTTCAAGACGCGTTTTGTTAATGACATCACGGAATTCAACTTCAATATCTGGCGTTGTTGGCGGGCTAATGTAGCGATACACCAAATCAGATGTTCCGTTTGTCACATTACTAACATTACCACCAATCAAACTCAATGTAGCATTTAACACATCAATCCTTGACCAACTGCCAACAACAACACCAGTTGTTTTCAACGTTTGTCGAGTAGCATTTAACGACAAACTTTGCTGCTGTGCTTTAGCAACCTGCTTCAACAAAGCAACAGCACCCGAAACAAACGGAGCAGACATGGAAGTACCGCTTAATGTTCCATAACCACCACCACGAACAGTAGAATTAATCACAACACCAGGAGCAAAAACATCAAGACGACTTCCTCTGTTGCTAAAGCCTGCAATGTTATCAGATTTGTCTGTTGCACCAACACTGATTGAAAATGGCGAGCATGCAGGATAACTAACACCATTCAAATAACCATCATTGCCAGAAGCAAACACAGAAACAACACCCAAACTGTCGGCAACACCAAAAGCACTATCAAACCAATCAGGACAATTAGAAGCATCATACTGGCCGCCATCACCCAAACTACCACTAATCACACTAATGTTCAACTCAACAGAACGATTCACACAATAATCAATTCCAGACAAGATATTACTTGCAGAACAACCACCACTGCTGTCACACACTTTCACAGGAACAATCATTGAACTGGGAGCAACAGCAGAAACAATACCCGCAATGTGAGTACCGTGACTGTTAACATTATCGTCCATAGCATCAAAATCAGAATTAACAAAATCAATGCCGCCAATAACTTTACCACCAAAAGCTGGATGATTATAATCAATGCCAGTGTCAATAATGCACACACTCTGGCCGTTGCCCACAACAGAATCATTATTACTTAAGACTAATGCATGCGCATCATTTGCTTTAATTAACGGAATAGCATCCTGCAAAGAAATGTTAAACATTAAATCATAAATAACAGCAACAACGTTAGGATCGTTCTTCAAAACTTCCAAAGCCTCAGGACTAATCTCAGCAGCAATTGCATTAACAGTATCATACTCCTTATTAACAGTAAATGTATTGTTCACAATAGTTGTGTTAACAACCTCAACAACCTGCGCGCCAGTAATAGAATTGCCAAACACAACATCCTGCACAGCAACAGTCACGTTATTACTCTTTTCCAACTCACTAATAACAGCATCCTGAACAACATCAACCTCAACCTTCTTCTGCTCCAACAAAGCTTTCTTATTTTGCAGCACAAAAGCATTCTTTACAGGATTCTTCAACAAAATAATGACGGGTACTTTTTTGCGCTTCAAAAACTCCTCAGCAATCCTGTCATCAACACTAACAGTGTTGTTTACAACATTCTTTTCTTCAGCAATAATCAAAAAAGATGTTGAAACATTCACCCTTCTGTTTGAAGCAAACACTGCAGCATTAAACACCCCTGCCTTGCGCCACGACAAAAACAAAACATCATCAGAAAGAACTGAACGAACATCATCAGGAACACTAACATCGTAATCCAAAGACAAACCAGTGCTGTCAACAAAATACTGCGACAAATTCAACGAAATACTATCAACCAAACGAACATCTGGAATTGGAATTGCAGAAATATCACCACCAACAGGAACAAAAGTGTGAGTGATGTTACTTAACGTTAACGAAGCATTTTCGCCACGCAAAACAACCAACAACTTAACATCAGACATTTCAAGACTGCAAGTATCAACACAAGCATGATCAAACACAGAAACATTTGATTGTTCAGAATCAAACACCAAAAACAAAGAATTGTTTGCATCCTGATAATAAATCCTTGCAGTGCCAGCATTAACAACACCACTTACTCTCAAAGAATTTGCATTATCAATATTCAGCTCAACAATGCCAGTTTCAGTCAAAGTAACATTGCTATATATAGTCTGCACTTCCTCAGCAAACGATAATGATGTTATCGAGCCATGCCAGAAAGAAGACAAAACACCCAAGAATATCACCATCAATAGGATACTTACTATAGTGAACCTTCTACCCAAAACATTCTCTTCTTTTACAACACGGTTAATCTCTATAGTAAAACACCTCTCTTAAACGTAAACTCATTATTTCTTGGTATATAAAATAGTATACTGTCGAGCATAAAATAGGGCTGGGAAAGAGTATATCCAGCGATTACTGAGATGGGGGTCTCAGAAAAGAAGTTATACCCCAACCCAAGCCCTATGATTGTGAGTTCTTCAGAATCAGAAAGTTTAAATACTCTCACAGTTTCCACAGAATACTGTGGAGGTGCTGAAATGCCAAACATAACTGTGTCTATATCCAAAGAATTAAAGCAAGAGATTGATTCATTGCAAGAATTTAACTGGTCTGAAATGGTTCGACAATTTGTATCAGAAAAAGCCAAAAGACTGGTTCTGTTGAAGAATCTCGATAAAATGCTTGAGCATTCTGAATTAACCGAGGAAGATTGCCTGAGAATTGGAGAGAAATTAAAAACTGGAATGCTTAAAAGATACAAAGCAGAGGGTTGGTAAGTGCAATTAGTAGTCGACACAAACATATTAGTGTCATTCTTCAGGGAGAACCCAGTCAGGTTTGCCATAATTAATTCCAAAATGGCAGGATTAGAATTATTCACACCTGAATACGCAATTGATGAATTAAAGGCCAACAAATCAGATTTGTTAAAATATTCAAAGCTCAAGAATGAGAAAGAACTTGAGCTTGTTATTGCTGCATTGAGAACATTTGTTGAGATAAAGCAGATTTCTTTTTTCAAAGAATTCAAACCACAATCAATTAAAATATCACCAGATGCTAAGGACGCGCCTTTCTTTGCCCTTGCACTAAAACTAAAATCATCAATCTGGTCAAATGAACCACGGCTTAAGAGACAATCTGCTGTTAAAGTGTTTAATACAAGAGAATTACTGACACTTCTTAAACTTGTATAATCCAGTTCTTTTTTATTCATCATATTATCTTCTTCCTCATTTTTTGAGTGTAAAACGGCATTCCAGGAGATTTTTCAAGACGTTTTGTAATGTAGCCAACACCATGAGTTTTTTTGCGCTCGAAAGCAACAGCTTTCTTTTCCTTCCTGCGCACAAGCTGAGTAATCCTGCCAACAAACGGACTAACCTTCTTTATTTTCGGAGCAAACTCAACACGAGCTGGCAGAACTTTTTCCTTTGCTTTCTCAGCATAATGATGAAGCCTGCCAAGCAAATAACCAGTAATGACAAACAACAAACTAACAACAGCAAGGCCCATCAACAAATAGTTCTTGAACTGCTCAAGATCAATTAAAGGAGCTGGCTTCTCAAGCTCAGCACTAATCGCCAGCAATTCCTGACAGCCCTCAATAGCTGCAGAAGCCAGCGCGCGAGCCTTCTCAAACTTACGCTCCTTCAAAGCATCTTCAGACTGCGTCAAGAATTCCTTAAGCTCAAGACAGCGCGGATTCTGCTGCAAAATATCCTGAGCAACCTTAATCTCACTAATCACCTGTTTTGTGTCAACAATATCAGATGAACTTTCCAAAGTAATGTAAATCTTAGAAGTTTGCACCAAACCAAGGCCAAACACGCGCGCAGTAATCGTAATCTCATAAACAGCAGGCTCAGTATGGCTCTCGATAAACAAATTCACAGGAACTTCCTCACCAGGCGTAAGAGATGGAATATTTGTGCGCTCAAGACGCAAACTCAAATCCTTTGTATCAGTAGACGCATCAAGCTGAATGTTTTGCAGAGTCAGCTTACCTGTGTTTTTCACAATAAACACACTCGTAATACGATCCTTGCTCTCCATAACCAACGGCTGGCGAGGAGTAATAAACGACAACGCACCAACAACCTTTCTCGTCGTGCTGACACCAGCACCAGCATTAATTATTCTTGTAGTTGTCGTTGTTGTCGTCTGCGTGCTCGAAGTTTCAGCAAGACCATACAATGAGAAATCACTAAACGACTGCGTCAATGTTGAAGCATTAATGTCAACAACAGTCCCGCTAACAACACTCCAACTATTACAGCTTGCAACAGTGTCACTAACAATTGTCAACTCTGCTTCAGGACATTTAAACAACTCCAAATTCTGCGGGCGGGAAATAATGTCAGTTATGTTTTGGTAATTGTACACCAATTGCGCTGTGTTAAACACTGCTGTTGAACGCAACCTGAACTTGTCTTTCAGAGTATTGTTTGCAGGCGCGTTCACAGACACAAGCCTAAAATCCTGAGCATCAAACAATGTGCCGGAAGCTGCATTAATTGTCGTATTCATTAACGTAATATTCAGCACCCAGCTGTTGTTCAGCAATAAAACATCATACTGACCAGGAGTCAATTCTGTTGTTATCGAAGCAGGAGTTGCATTAAGAACAGTAAAGTGAGTGTCAATATCCTTCAACAAGAATGACTCAAAACCATTAGCACTGAGAGTTGAATTAATTCTCGAATTAACAAAGAACAATTTTGTCTGATTAACTCTTAATGCATTCTGGTCAAGCACATCAGCAACAACAGTATATGTCCCAGTGCTTGACTGAGTAGTGTTGAATTTGTAAATAAATTTCTGGCCAACAACAGCAGTAATGTTTTGCACACTTAACACAGCATTGTTGACTAACAGACTAACATTGCTCACACCAATAGAAAAGTTCAAAACCAAAGTAATGTTAACTAATTCATTCACGCCAACATATTTTCTTGAAATATTAAATTCTTCAATAATCGGTGCTCTGACCAATGATTGATTACCCAAACCAGGCTCAACAAGCATAAATCTCGCAAGCGAGATATTGTTAGCAGGATATCGCACAACTAATTGATTAATATCCTGCATAAGAGAAATATTTTGCCTTAAAAGGTTACAACTGTTAATATCATCACAACGGTACAACTGCAAACTTGGCTCATTTGCTATAGTTCCAACAATTGTGTCATAATTGTAAACAACAGTTATGTTATCATACCGCACATTTGTTATGTTATTATCCCACACAGCAACACGCCTAAAACCAGTTGGCGGCAAAGTTTCATTAGTCCTCCGTTCGTAATCAGTTGAAACATTAATGAGAGTCTCGCCAGCACTATTGCTGTTGTTCAAAACAATCGGCGTAAGATTAAGCGTCACAGGATCACCAAAATCAACCTGCAAATCCCATCTGGAATTATTTGGCATCAACAAAGACGTTCTTCCAATCGATTGATTAATAGTATTTTTGCCACAAACATCACGAATAATTATCTGGCTGACATTTGCGCCAGTAATGTTTAATGTTGTGTTGATTCTCGTATTAATGAGAACAAAACTGCTGTTGAACGTTTGGTTAGCAATCGTGCGGATTACACTGGTGATGTTGTACTGGCCTTCTTCAAGAGCAATGAATGAATAATTTGTTTCAACTTGGTAAGACGGGTGGTGAACGACTTGTGCATTTGCAGTGAGATTGCTGACAAGCCCAGAAACATTCTTGACAGACAAATTAATACTATCTTCCAAAGTATCCAAGTCATAAATTGTTGTCAGCGTGACATTAGTATTATTAAGAGTGTAAGTCTGGTTAGAACATGCTAATAATTGTATTGGCGCAGCAGCTTCACCAACAGGACGGTCAAGACGAAGCTCAATTCTTGAAGTTGTGTTTTGTTGCGCACCACGAGAAATGTTGTAACCCAATGCTGTTACATTTAATATTCTTGGAGTTTCATTACGAACAATAAATGTTGCAGTCCAGTTCTGAGCATTAACAGAAGACATTAAAACAGTCTCGTTATTTATTGAAAGATTAATTCTGTCAAAGAAATCAAACTCATTAAGCTCAGAAACATTAATCGTTATGTTATCAAAAGGCCGCACTATTGTTCTGTTCAACGGTG
>JACQMU010000155.1 GCA_016203425.1 Candidatus Woesearchaeota archaeon | reverse complement strand
GAATTGCGTCATAGTTATTCCTCCTGTCTGGTTGGTTTATATAGTTTGCTTTGAAGGGCGATTGCCGAGAGTTGAACTCGGGCTGCAAGCTCCACAGGCTTGAATGCTGCCGCTACACCACAATCGCCAGAAATAAGTGCATTTTAGAATGTTATCAATTAACGGAAATAGGGTATTGGAACGCAGTGGAAATACCCTCTTACTAGTACGTTCCAAATACGTGTCATTTGCTTGTATGCCTACCGCTACACCACAATCGCCAGAATTAAAATTGTTGTCAAGAATTAGTTTTTGCCGCTGTTGTTGCCAGCGCGACGGATTTTTCACTGCGTTCAAAATCCTACTCGGCATCCCGAATGGACAACCCCTGCCTCGCCACGCGGCAACAGCGGAGTAAAAGTTAGTATTGAAAGAATTATTTGTATTGGTTATGAATACAACCACCAACGAATAAAGAGTTAGAACTATCTAAATTCACAATGAAGATAACCAACTCGTTGTGTGTTCATGATTGCATTATAAGTTGAAGAACTATTTAAAGATAACGTTTGTCGTCTCATTCTATTGCCAAACACTTTTTGATTTCATAAATCTTTATTTCTTCAGTGTTTGTTGCGTAGAGGAATCCTGCGCCTATTATTTTGTCAAGTGTTTTGTTGTTGATTTGGTATGCTGTGGTTTTGCTTTTTTGTGTTGGCCTGAAAAGAACTGCTTCTATTTTTTCTTTGGCTGAAAAGTTAATAACTCCGATTGCTGCGACGCATATTTCGCTGTTTTCTGTAACTAAAACTCCAGGTACAAAAGAATTTATTACAAAGTTGGTTGCAATGTATGTTTTTGCCAGTGTTTCCTCGAGTTTTCTGCGGTGTTTGACCATCATTAATCTTTGTTCTGTTGTTTCAAACTTTTTGTACCGAGAGAATAACTGTGTTGGTGTGGTTGGTTCTGGAGCAAATGGGCTGTAAGTTAAACATAGTTTTCTGTCTTCAAATGTTATCATGCCATTGCGTTCGTCTTCAGTTAATGCAGAAATCTGTTCGTCGATTGGTTGTTCTTTTTGTTGTTGTGGTTTGTGTGTGTTCGACATTATTTTGTGGTATGCGTATGCTTGTTTTTCTGCTTCTGTAGGTTCAGGCAGTCTTTGGAAGAAGTTTGCAAAATCCCAGTTTCCAGTTCTTTTGTCAGGCATGCTGGATAGAATTGTTAATTGTTTTTATCTTGAAATTGGGTTGAATACTCCATAGCTTGCTATGGTCTCAATTTCAAGATCTCACGAACTCGCGTGTTGAAGCGAGTGGTGTAATACTCCGCAGCTTGCTGCGATTGAGATAGCCACGAGCAACGAGTTCGTGTTATTTAAAACTTTCTGCCTGATTGAGCTTCTCGTTCTTTCAACACTTTAAAGAATTCGTCAAGGTTACTGTGGTGGTGATTATTCTCGCAGCATGTCAAGAACCACCTGCTAAATGTCGATAATCGCAGTTGACATATTAACAAGCGATTATCGAGCACCTCACGAAATCCTCGATATGCATCTGTCAGGATTTCGAGAGGGCAAGGTGGTGTGAAGTGATAACGAGACACAATACTAAAGAGCATGTGGTTACTTTCGAATCTCAAAGATTCGTAAGTTCTCACAAACGGTTGGCGTTTGAGAGACTTGAGCACCTCGGAAATCCTTGCGCTCCTTCAACGAGCTCAAGCAAGTGGATTCCACGCAATGGATTTCCGATGTCTGAACAAATTTATCCACACTGCCACATTTTTCAATTTCGTTGTAGGAATCAAGAACTAATTTTTTAGTGTAAGGAATCATGTGTAAAGAAAGTACTTCTTCTCGTGAAAAAAATGCAAATCCTGCACCTTCATTTAATCTGATATCAGTTTGTTTTCCGTCATGGCGTGCAACAAAAGTAAAAAGTTTTCCACGTCTGGTTTGTTGTGGGTGTAGGTCTTCATATTCGCAGACATTAAACAATTTCAGGTCTTCAAATGTAATGCCTAATTCTTCTTGAAGTTCTCTGATGACTGCTTCTTTTGGTGTTTCGCCATTTTCAATGGCTCCTCCAAAAAAACTCCAAATGCCAGGATATCGCCAATATCTGACATCTTTTTTTTGCAGTAAAATTTCTCCAAATGAGTTAAAAATAATTGCACACGCGAGGTCTGCAAATTCCATAGTTGAAGTGTTCATGAAATCTATGAAAATACAAAACGCTTTTTAAAACTTGTTTAATGGGACCGCCGAGATTCGAACTCGGGTCGCACCCACCCCAAGGGTGAATCTTACCAGGCTGGACCACGGCCCCTTCGTTGGTCATCTTTTGTATCGTTTGCGCAGCAAACGGTACCCTTCTTTGATCAAACTTTAATAAAGTTTGTGGGTGAGGCTTACCAGGCTGGACCACGGCCCCGTTGAAAGATTGTTTATTTTTGTGGTGTTATAAATGTTTAGCCGTCAAGAACCACCTGCTAAAGCAAGGTGGCGTGAAGTGATCACGACGTGTATATTTAACAGCACGTGGTTCTTGAGCGTGCTCAGAAACTGCTCGTCCTTTCTACAGACTGAAGTCAATAGTGTGCGTCGAGAGCAGTTTCTGACACATTCCAAAAAGTGAAGGTTTATAAATCGCTTTCTCTTTAAACCCAAAAAAGTCGTAACTATTAAGTGGTTACTTTAGGAGGAAACAAAATGGCAGAAATTCCAATAACTGATGAACGTATGTATGAAGGCGGATCTGATATGGTGACTCGCATGTTAAAGTCACCTGCTCATCGTGATGCTGCACAATACTTTACTGACAATGAATGGTCAAGGTTTGGAGAACAGTTAAGGGCTCATGATAGCCCGGCTATTGTGTACCCAAATCATGTTGTTACTAATCCAATAAAGTTAAGTAACGGCATTGTTGATTTAGAGTGGGGTTATCAGACAAAAGAGTCACCAAAGTGTGTTCATTTGCGCAGAGTTTTTGTTCGCAAGGACCAGGTTGTTCAGCTTGATCTTGAACAAACATTGAGTTGGCTCTCTGCAGGCAAAGGTTCACCACAGCATGACGCAGTTAAGGCTCAGTTGGATGCAGAGGTTGCTGATGTTACTAATCAAGCAATTATGCAGCTTATGACCGACCGTCTTGATAACGGTGAGTCAATGTTGCCTGGCAAGCCTTACACGCCTTTTGGTTGAATGCTCTTATTGAGCATTTCTTTTTTTTTAAATAGGTTATTACAATGGCTACAGCAACAAGAAATAAAGAAAAAACACAAACTGATGGTTTTAGTATTGATACTTTTAGTGTTGACGAAAAGCCTTTCTATGTTGAGGTTGGTAATGAAGTGAGTTTGTTGGAGACAGCTTATCGCAACCAGATTCCTGTTTTGTTGAAAGGCCCTACTGGTTGTGGAAAGACGCGTTTTGTGCAATATATGTCGTGGAAGATTAATCATGACAGCAAGAGCAATCTTCCGTTAATTACTGTGTTGTGCAATGATTCAATTGATGAGGATTATTTGCAGGGCCGTTTTCTAATATCTGGTGGTTTTCAGGATGGTCCTGCGTTAGTGTTTGCCAAAAATGGGGGTATTTTGTATCTTGATGAGATTAACAAAGCGCGTTCTGATGCGCACACTGTTGTTTATTCGTTGACAGATGACCGTCGGTATTTGTCTGTTCCAAGGCTTGGCAAAGTTTTCAAAGTTCCTGATACAGGCATTGTTGTTGCTTCTTACAATCCGGGTTATCATAGAAAAACTCAGGATTTGGAGCAAAGCATGCGCCAGCGTTTTATAGCTCTGGATTTTGATTATCCGCCTGCAAAAATTGAAGAAGACATTATAATGCATGAATCTGGCATTGATGCAGAAAACGCGCATTTGTTGAGAAAGATTGCTGAAAAAGTTCGCAACCTTAAAGAACAAGGTTTAGAGGAAGGTGCAAGTACTCGTTTGTTGTCTTATGCTGGAAAATTAATTCATGACGGCATTCCTGCAAAGGATGCTTGTCGTGTTTCTTTGTTAAGCCCGATTACTGATGACAAAGATGCCAGGAGAGGTCTTGAGGAAGTTTTGAAAATATTCTTTCCCTGATGACCATGCCTGATGAAAAACCCGTTGTTGGGGCTTCTCGCATTGTGCTTAAAACTTTTAAAAAACGTGATGACCTTGAGGAGTTTCTTAAGTCTGTTGAGAATAAAGGCGGCCGCGAGCTAAAATCTATTGCTTCAGGCATTGCAAAAAACATTAGTGGTTTTTCAGAACAGCAAATCTCTGAGCTGATGTTTTTTGTTGATAAAGCATATGGGAAAACAGCTTCGCATTTGAGTTTTCTTAATGCAGTGAAGCATTTTGTTGAATTGTCTAAGCAGTCTCCGGAGTTGATTCCGCAATGCAATAGTGCTGTGCGTGTTGTTAATGAGGATTGCATGTATGCTTCTTCTCTTGAAGAGCTTGCTAAAACTTGGGGCAGGTTAGGCATTAATGCTGCTGAGCGTGATGAATGGGTTACTGCTTTATCATCTGTTCCAGGGCAGATTCGTGTTAAGCAGGGCGGTGTAGAAGAATTTTTGTATCATGATGATAATTACAGAAACTTTTTTGTTGTTTCTGCAAAGCATTTTAATCATCCGACTGCTCAAAAGCGCGCGTTGTTGAGGTTTTTGCCGCAGTATGATGTTTTTTATGCGCTTGATTTTTTGTTAAGTGTTGTTGATACTGGTGATGAAAATAAAGTTGATAAATTTGCTCGCGATGTTAGTTATTGTGTTAAAACTACGCAACAGGAGCTTTCTGCTGTGCGTGAACAGCTTATAAGAAAATATTGTTGGGATGCAGGCAAAATTATTTTTTTTGATAAGTTGTTGTACAACGAAGTTGTTGTTTCTGCTAATTCCAAAAAAACTGACAGTGAGCCTTTAAAGAAGGAGTTGCTTAAGTTTTGTTCTCTTTATGGTGCAAAAAATGCTCGAGACCCTTTGGAGTTTTTCAGGCTTGCACTTCCAATTATTCGCAGGGTTGGTGTTAAGGCTGGCTTGGAAACAACACGTTCTGTCAGGGAAGTTCTTGAAACAAATGATGGTGTAAGAAGTGTTGGCTATCTCACAATGATTGAGGGGATTTGTAATAATGATGATTTGGCTTTTTTGGGAAAAGAAGAGTTTGAAAAGCTTGTTTATGTTGCTAATGCTGTTTATCCCGCGCTTGACAGGAATAATGTTTTTCATCTTAATGACCTTTTTTCTCGTGTTTTCAAGCTTGATAAATCTGCGAGAGAACAGGTTATCAAAGGTGCTGGCCGTATAGTTTATGGCTTGAAAAGAAAGGAAGTTCCTGCGAAAGCAATTGAAGAAAATGTTGTTGCTTATGTTAATCGTGTGTTGTCAGAGCCTGCAGGTTCGTCTTCTGCACTGAATACTGCTATTGATGGAAGAGTGTTGCCTTATATGTCAACGATTGCTGCTGCTATGCCGTCTGGTATTGATGGTGAAATGTGGACGCGTTTGGTGGATATTGTTGGAAACAAGCATGAAGCTATGGTTGCAGACCAAGTGCCTAATCGTCCTGTCATAATGGAAGCTTTTGTGCGTGATTTGCTTATTCGTTTTGGCGCAATGCGTCGTGAGCAGCAAGAGTTTTTTTTTGAGCAGTTGGACCTTGCCAAGACTAAATTAAATGGATTGAGGCCTTCTTACATTGCTGAAAAAATAATGCCTCTTGTTGAACAGACTTATCGCACGTTGAGCATTGGGCAGGCTGAAGCTTTGTGCGCAACTGTAAAAGATTTGTCAAGAATCATTAAAAATTCAGTTGTCAAGAATGGAGAGCGCGCAAGTGAGCCTTTTGAGGAGCTTCCTAATCGTGTTGAAATGATTGTAAACATTCCTGAAGAATATCGCACTTTGTGCATTAATGGCGCGCAAAAAGTTGTTGATGCAGCTAATGCATTTAGTTGTAATCCAAATGATATTCGTAAAGTTACTGATGCGTATTTTAAAGTAATGCCTGAAAAGGTTGTTTTGCTTAAGAAAGATTTTACTCAGTGGCTTGCGTTTGGTGTTTCGCAAAGCAGGTCTGTTGATAAACTTGTGGAGTACTTGACTGATGAGAGTGGTTATTTTGATGACGCGCACATAACTGATGTTGCAGCTGTGCGTTTGGATGATGTTGGTGAAATCTTGCAGCGTTATGTTGAGTCTTTAACAGGCAAGGCTGTTGTGGTTCAAAAATCTCCGCAAAATGAGCTTTCGTGTTCGATGGATGGCAACAAAGTTTTTTTGCCTGGTGTTGTTAAAGCATCGCGTGATGTTGACAGAAATTTTGGTGTTTTTAAGGCACTTGCTTCGTATCAGGCAGGTATGATTGAGGCAGGAACTTTTGTTGTTGGTGTTGATAAGCTTGATTGTGATATTAGAAAGCGTTTTGGTGATGATGCTTCAATCAGTAATTTTTTTGCTTCGTATGAGAATCCTGCTCTTGTGAGAAGCTTGTTTGAGATTGTTGAGCTTGAACGGGTTGACAAATTTTTGCGCAATAACTATCCTGGCTTAAAGCGCGACCTTGATTTTTTTAGAAAGTATAAAGGTTGTTCACACTCGCCTGTTGAGAACGCAGGTGATGTTCAGCTGTTGTTGGATGGTTTGTATCAAAAGCTAATGACTGGGAGTGTTGATATTAAAGTGTTGAAGGCAATGTCATCTAAAGTTAGCACTGTTCTTGAAAATGCTTGGAATATTGTTGTTGCAGAGAAAGATTGTGGTGGGCGTGATATTAATCGCACATTGTGGGTTGTTGACACATTGTATACTCTTGCAGGATGTTTTATTGATGTCAAAGCACCTGTTGCTTCAACCCCAGTGACTGGTGTGGCAATAGCGCTTGACAGGATTGTTGATAATGGAAAAGGCAGTCCTTCACCGTTGATTGCAATGCCTTCTGATGAAGCTGGTGTTGGCAGGCGTTTCCGTTATGATGAGTGGGACTCAAAGAGTCTGGCGTACAGGCATAATGCTGTTCAGTTATTTGAGCGTTCGCTTCCTGTTAAAGAAGGCTTTGCTAAAGGTATGTTTGATAATGCTGCTATCCAGCGCCTGCGAAAACGTTTTGAGTTGTTAAAGCCAGAAGAGCACGTTGTTGTCAGAAAGCAGCGTTCTGGTGATGTGGATTATGATGCATTGGTTAAAGCAAAAGCTGAAATGAATGCTGGCATTACTCCTTCTGACAAGATTTATTCAAAAGAATTAGTGCGCCAGCGTTCTGTTGCAGCAATGGTTGTGTCTGAGCTTAGTGGTTCTTTGAGAAAGTTTGTTGACATTATGGCTCCTAAAGAAAAGTTGATTGATATTGTTAAGCAGTCTGCAATTTATTTTAGTGAGGCTATTGATGCTATTGGAGACCCTCTTGCAATTGCTGGTTATTCTGGCGAGACTGCAAAGCGTGTTGAGTTTTATTTGTTAAAGGATTTTGATGTTCAATACAGCACAGCTGTTCGTGATGCTATTGCTTCGTTGAGCCCGTTGCAGCAGAATCGTGATGGTGCTGGCATTCGCCATGCAACGCACTTGTTGGCTCGGCGTCCTGAGAAAACAAAGATTCTTTTTTATTTGATGGAGGGTGTGCCTCATGATTTTGAGTACGAGAATTTGTATGCAATTGAGGATACAAAAAAAGCAGTTATTGAAGCAAAGCGTGCTGGCTGCATCCCGGTAGTGCTTGCTTACGGCTCAAAAATAGATGAAAAAATGCGTTCAATTGGCCAGCACGCAATTTATCGCGAAGTTCGTGATGCAAAAGAATTGCCATTTGTTTTGCCTAACTTGTACGCGAGGTTGACTGTTTAACATGCCTGAAACCTACATTCGTCCGGTTTGTCTTGATGATGTTGATAATTTAATGACGTGGGTTAATGATGCGGGGATTGTTGGCAATTTTGCTGATTTCAATAAAGTGAGAACACGTGAAGATGAACAGTTGTGGCTTGAAAGAATTGTTTCGTCAAAGAATGATTATGTTTTTGCAATAGAAAATGAGTGCCATGATTATGTCGGCCAGATTTCTGTTCACCAGATTTATTGGCCTTCACAAAAAGGCCGTTTGGCTTTGGTGATTGGTAACAAGCAAGAGCAGGGTAAAGGTCATGCCAAGCGTGCACTAAGATTATTGTTGCCAAAAGCTCTTAATGAGCTTGGTTTGTTTAAGCTTTGGGCGAATTATTTTGCAACAAATGAGCGCATGCGTCATCTTTTGGCATCAGTTGGTTTTAAAATTGAGGGGTATCTTAGAAAAGAATATGTGTTGCCTGGCGGTGAGCGTCGTGACATGGAGCTTGTCGCACTCTGTAAGGATGAATGGGCGCAATGTCAGCTCAAACAAATGTAATAATTCGTTCTAATTCTTTTGCTGTTCTGCTTATTGCTGTTTTCAAACATTTTATGCCTTGTTTACTATTGCTTCTAATAAATTTAGTGCTCCGATAACAGATTCTCGCTGTAAACACACATCGTCTCCTAACATTAGTGTTTGGTAGCCTATTTTCATTAAATAAGCAGCGTCAGTTATGTCTTGGCTTGTTGGCTCTGCGCTTTTAGCCAGGGATTCAAATATGCGTGATGCTGCAATTGCTTGTTTGTCTTTTACAACAATTGCTTCAAGTGCTTCAAGTATTTGGTGGGGGCGTTCAACTTCAATGTACAGGTCGCCGCGTGCTGCCATGAGCCTTGTTTTGGAGTCATAATTTTCTTTTACGTAATCAAGCCCTTTTTTGCTTTCTATTTTTGCCACAATGTTTGCTTTATTGTCGTAACGCAGTAGTTCTGCAATGTCTGTTTGTGATTCAACAAATGATAGCATGTAATCGTGCATACCGAGTTTTGTTGCTGCTTCAATGTATTTCTTGTCAGTGTTTGTCAATCCGCCATAAATGACTAAGCTTTTGTCTGGTATATTGATTGCTTCTCCAGGCCCCACAACGCGCCGCGGTCCTTCTAAAAACAATAGTCTGTAGCCGTCAACTCCAATTAGTGTTGCTGATTCTTTGCCATTGCCAAAATATGCTGTTGTTGGTGTTTTGACGTCAATTTTGTGACTAACGCAGACTTCAGTAAACGGCGGCACCCAATAGCCTCTTGTGCGTAATTGTCTTCCTTTTAGGTCTATCCAGGCTTGTTTGCCTGTGTCTTGCAGCCTTTTGAGAACATTTTCTAATGGCTCTTTGACTGGCATGACTGTGTTTAGCCTTAATCCTGAAACAATCTTGTGCTGTGCCACTTCGTCCAAGAATGGGGCATATGGTGGTACAGTCACGATTGCTGTTGTCATGGTGCAAGTTTTGTGCTTTTTTCACCCCCTTTGTTCACTGCACTTGTGATGCTTTTCATTTCTTGCGGCAGTACTGGTGTTCTGATGCACAGGTATGCCAGTGTGTTTAGTGTGCTGAATGCTGCTTCTAATTCTGCAACATTTGCATCGTCCATGTCTGCTGTTTTTGACACTTTCATTTTTTTGACAAATGCTTCTAATCCTTCAGTGTCACTGTTTGTTCGCAGGTGTGTTCTTTGGAGTTCAAGGTGGCTGATGAAGTGAATGGCTTCACCTTTGCCTTCTGAAAATCCTACTGCGATGTTGGGCGAACCATATTTTTCTTTCATTTCATCACTTGTAATAATTGGTGTTACTCCATTATCTATGGAATAAACATGGCTTGAGTTTTCCAGCCACCATTTTGGGTGGCATTGTGCGTAATTTAGCCCGACTAATCTGCGTGCAAGGTCTGTGTGTGCTTGAACTTCGACAACATCATCGCTTGTTGTTTTTGTTTTGTGTAGCCTGCCTGGAAATGTTTTTGTTATTACTGATAACGCCCAGTCTGTTGTTACCAGCCTGCCGCCGTCATTGACAAACTCTTTGAGTGCTTTTGCTGGCACTCCTGATTCGTATTGTGCGCAGTTTACAAACAATACTCTTCCGCCGTTGTGTTTTTCTATTTCTGCAGGTGTTATGAGTTCGTACGGCACTTTTAGCGTATCAAGCAGTGTTTCTATGTGGTCATATGTTCCTTGCACGACAACAATTTCCCTCGGCTCGATTGATTTCAGTTGTTCGTGCAGCCCTGGTGCGTATTTTTGGCTTACTTGTTCAAAGATTTTTCCGCTTGTTTCGTATGCTTTTTTCATGCTTCTCCCTCTGTTAGTTCTTTGCTTTTTTTGCCTGCAGATTTGTCTTTCATTGCAGACTTCATTGTTGGATTTATTCCTGGTGCTGAGCGCAGTGAGTCCATTACTTTTGCAATGCCTCCATCATCTTGCCGTGCACTGAGGTTTGTTTTGAAGTCTCCGAATTTGCCCCAGCGTTTTGCAATTATGCCCATTGCAACGTCCACCACCCTTGTCGGTTCATAGACGGGAATTATTTTTTGTGGGCCTATTGCTTCTGCCCATTGTGCTTTTATTTCGTCATCATGCCCGGCATATTCTTTTCTTAGAAGGTATATGTCAAACTTTTGGGCAAGTGATTTCCACACTGTTTTCGCGTCGATTGGCGCTTGTATAGTATCGCCTAAGTAGTGTTTTGCTTGTTCTGGGCTTATTTGGTCATAGAATTTTTCATCACCCATTATTATCATGAATGGTGATGTTGCTTTGGGTGTTTTGACGTGTTCGTTCACGAAATGTGCCCAGAGTTCGTAGCTTTCGCGTATGCCTGGCCCTCCGCCTCCTTCTGGGTGCAGCCCTTTTAGGTAGTCATCGAGTGTTGTTCCTTTTCCAAATGGTGTTATTTGGCATGGTGCTTGGTCGATGTTTGCATCGCCAATGACTGAAAAGCTTACTTCAATGCCATCTTTGTATTTTGACAGTGTTTGATAAAACAATGGCAGCCTGTCAAAGATTTCTGCAGGCCATGTCTGCATTGAGCCTGTGCCGTCGACCATGACTATTATTGGGTTTTCGCTTTCTGTGGCTAAATTTTTTCCTTTTGGGTCGACAAGCTCAAGGTTTGGCCCTTTCTTCTTGCTGTATGTTCTTGAGCCTTTGATGCTTGCTTCTTTTTTTAGTTCTTCAAAATATCCTCGTTTTGCATCGCCGTAGTCGTAGGCGCCTGCGTTTTTCCATGTTGCCGTGTCATCTCCCCAGCTGTACATTTT
>JACQMU010000150.1 GCA_016203425.1 Candidatus Woesearchaeota archaeon | reverse complement strand
TGTAATTAAAAGAGTAAAATTCTATTTAAACTCAGTTCCGAACCTTTTTCATTCGTTCCCGTCGTCCGCAGTTATTTTGTTTTCATCTCGTATGAGCCATCCCAGTCGTCTGTTGGTGGTTCTGTGATGAAGTGTTCGCATCTTTCAATGAATAGTTTGCAGGATGTGCTGTTTTCTTTTGTTTTTAGCAGGTTGGTGAACATTGTTAGTGATTCTTTGAAGTTTCTTTTGAAGTATTTTTGTAGTGCTTCTTCATATTTTTCGACAAATTTTTCGTCGTAATCAATGCATAATTCATAAATTGTTACTGGTATTTTTTTGCCTTTGACTTTTACTGCGTCGAGTTTTCTGCATTTGAAGTTGTCTTTAACTAATGCGTGTGTTGTTTCTGAAATAATTATGTGGACGCCGTATGTTTTGGTTAGGCTTTCTAGGCGCGAGGCAAGGTTGACTGTGTCGCCCATTGCTGTGTAGTCAAATCTGTCTGTGCTTCCCATGTTGCCGATGACTGCCTCACCAGTATTGAGTCCGCAGCCGATGTCGATTGTTGGATAGCCTCTGGCTGCCCATTGTGGTTGTAATTGTTTGAGTGCTTTTACTTGAGCAACGGCTGCTGTGCAGGCAAGTTTTGTATGGTTTGGTTCTGGCAATGGTGCGTTCCAGAATGCCATTATTGCGTCTCCTATGAATTTGTCGAGCGTGCCGTGATGGTCTAAAATAATTGTGGTCATTGCAGTTAAGTATTCGTTGAGTAATGTGACGAGTTGTTCCGGCCCGAGTTTTTCTGAGATTGTTGTGAATCCTCTGATGTCTGAGAAGAAAAGTGTGACTGTGGTTTTTATGCCGCCGAGGTTGAGGTTGTGTTTGTGTGCTACAATCTGGTTGAGCAGGTCGTGGCTTATGTATTTGCCGAATGCATTTGTGAGGTATTTGTTTTCTTGTTTTTCGTTGAAGTAGTGGATGCTTGTTCCGCAGCTGGTGAAGATGATGAGTGCAAGTGGTGCATAAAATAAGTCTAAATGATAGTTTGTGTTGTTTGCAAGCATTATGCTGGTGATTGCATATATTGCTAATGTGCTCAGGATGGTTGGTAATGCGTGCTGTATCTTTAGTCGTGAGATTATGAACATTCCAAGGACACCTGCAATTAAAACAAGAATGGTTATGCCGGGTCTGCTTTGGTTTGTTAGGAAATCGTTGCGTATTAGGTTTTGGATTATTGTTGCGTGTATTTCAACACCACTCATTGCTGTTCCTCGTGATGTTGGTACAAAGTAAGTGTCGTGTAAGTCTGGTGCTGTTGCGCCTATGAGAATAATTTTGTTGCTGAAGTTGTAGTTGTTTTGAAGTACGTCTGCAAATGAGTATGTTGTGAAGCTTTCTGGCGGTGCTGCAAAATTGATGGTTGCAATCTTGTCAGGTATTTCTGCAGCAGGATTCCAGCTTTTTTGGAAAATCATAAATGCAAATGGCAAAGTGTCTTGAATTCTTGTTAGTGCCACGTGTCGTGTTACGCCATCGCTGTCTGTCAGTAGGTTTGCAAATCCAGAGGTCGTGTTAAAAATTGGTTGATAGTGTTTGTCGTGGTTGATTTCTGCTGCGAGAACAAGGTTGTTGTTTTTTTTGAGTGTTGCTGAAAGTTGTGTGTCTGAACTGCTGTGTTCAAAGAATGAAACATCAATGCCAACAGCTTTTGCTTCTTTTATTTTTTCAATTATTTCTGAAAAAACAATTCTGTTCCAAGGCCATCGCCCAATCTTTTGTATGCTGTAGTCGTCAATTGCAATTATTATTATGTTGTCAAGCACTGGTTTGTCACTGTACAATCTGTCTGTCAGCGTTGCTCTGATGTGGGAGAACGCATTGAGCAAAATAAATGTGCTGAATATAATAAAAAGAATCGTAAATGTTGTTATTTTTGTTGTTTTTGAATTCATTTTTTTCCGCCAGCATCTCCGCCAGTGTTTTTGCTTGCGCCGCGATGGTTTTGTGAGGCACGCGGTTGTTCAAGTGTGGTTGTTTTTGTCTGGATTGATTGAGTGGTTGTTGTGCGTTTTGAAACTCTGCTTGCTGCTTTTTGTGCTGCAAATATTCTTGATAAATGGGCGTCAGTGAGCCTGTATGTTTTTTTGAGGTACGCAATTGTTTTTGCATCTTGTTCTCTGATGCGTGGTTTGTTGTTTTCTTGTTTAACAGTTCGCGTGTTTTTTTCTTCAGTGATGGATGTGTGTTCTTTTTCTTCAATTTGTTTTAATCTTTCTTTTAATTTATCGACTTTTTTCTGTTCTTTTGCTATGCTTCGTTCAATTATGTTGATGGTTCTTTGGGTGTGTTTTTTTATGCGGGTGAGTTCGTCAGAGCGCAGAGCACGTTTGATGAGTTTGTTGTTTTGTTTTTCTACAATTGTTAGTTCTTGGACGAGAATTGTTTGTTCGTCGCGTGTGTAGCTTACTTCGCCCTCGCCAACTATGAGGTGGTCGTCGTTTAGTTCAAATGCAGTGCCTCTGACTGATGCAACGCTGGTGCTGGTGTGCACAGTGAAGCCGTCAATGCCTGTGACAGTCAGGAATTTGTTCCACGTGGTGCCTGTTTGTTTGACAATCGGGTGGTTTTTGGACAGGTTGCTTAGTGTTACTGTGGTGTTTTGTTGGAGTGTTATGATGATGCTATCGTACAAGACGACTGTTGCAGTGCCGTCTTTTGTTTCTATAACATCTGATTGCGTTAGTGGTTGTGCATCACGTGCTGGTTTGCCGTTTACAATTGCTGTGCTGTTTTCAAGATAAAGTTTTGCGGTAGGCTGTGTGATGGTAATCTCTTTGAACAGGATGTAGAACAGGATTATGAGTATTGCTGTAATAATTATCACGGTTTGTCGTGAAAATGAAGTTGTGCTATTCATGTTGTTGTTTGTTTGCACGTCTTTATTAATCTGTGTGAGAACTTACATTCGTGCAAGTTTCTGGTTGAGGTTTTGAATTTCTTTTGTCATCATTGCAAGTTTGTTAAGTGATGCTGGCGTAACTGGTGCTTGGCGCATAATGTCGTCAACATTTATTGTGCCTGTGTCTATTTCATCCATTTTTTTATTAATCATGTCGTCGCTCATTCCGTACTGTGTTTTAATCATTCTCATCAGAAATTGGTGTTTGTTCATTTCTGTTTTGCGCATGCGTTTTAGTTCGTTGACAGTTTGGCGGTAGTAGTTTTTAACAGATGTTTTTTCTTCATTGTTTGCTGGCCGTTGTAGTCCTTGTTCAACAGCTGTCATTTCTGTGACTGTGAATGTTTTGCCCGCATCATTGTACGTTACAGTGCCGTCTGCGGTGAGTACTTTTTTGTCAGTGAGCTGGAATCCTGTGCCTCTGACTGATGCAATGCTGTTGCTTGTTTTGATGTCAAATCCATCGACGCCAGTTAGTTTCATAAAAGTGTTCCATGTTGTGCCTGTTGGCTGGCTTACAACTGGATTTTTGCGTGTGAGGCTGTCGAGGGTGATTTTTGTGTTTGGTTCGAGGCTGATAATTATGCTGTCATGAAGTATGACTGTTGCTTTTCCGTTTGTTGTTTCAATCACATCTTTTGATGATAATGTTTGGTCGTTTGTTACAGTGTTTCCGTTTACAGTGACTGTGCCTGATTCAATGTGGAGTTGTGCAGCTTCAGTTGATGACGAAAATAGTGAGTATGCTATTCCCCCAGCAATTAGTATAAAGATGAACAATATGCTGCCAAGAATTTTTTTGAGCATCTGCCCTGCAGAGAATAGGGCATATATAAATGTTGGTGTGGGGCAAAAATTAAATAGCCTGAAAGTTTTGTGTTATCATGAAGTCTCCTTATGCAGTTATGCGAAGCGATTTGGAATTTTGGAGTGTTATCAAGGTTATTTTTAAGAGTGTTTGGTTTGAGTTTAAGGGTCGCGTAATTTTGTTTTTTTTATTTGCAAGTATTTCTGGAGTTTTGATGACGATTGCGCCTAAATTGTTGCAGGAAATTATTGATGGGGTTATTGGTGGTGTTTTTTTGAATAATAGTTTCTGGAAATTGTTGTTGTTTTATGGTGTGTGCTTGCTTGGCGGTGAGCTTGGCAGTTTTATTTCTTGGCAGTTTAGTAATTTTATTGCAACGCAGGTTGAGGATAAGTGGCGTTATGCTGCGTTAGGGCATTATTATAATTTGTATTTATCGTGGCATGACAGTCGTGATTCGGGTTCAATGGGCAATAAGATTGAGAAGGGCGGTAGCGCTATTTATGCAATGATGCATGAATTGTTGGGCGCTCAATTATTGATTTCTTTGATAACGCTTGTTTTTGTTGTTGCATATTCTTTTTGGTTGTTTCCATTGATTGGTCTTATGATTGTGGTGCCGATTCCAATTTATGTTATCATCACTTATTTCCTTTCAAAGAAAATAGCAAAAGGGCAGGCTCGGCTGAATGTTTTGTCAGAACTCGCTAACAAAACTTTGTATGATGGCATGGCGAATGTTCGCTCTGTTAAGGCGTTTGGCAAAGAAATTGCTGAAACACTCAATTATGCGCGCAAGTGGACTGCGTATCATTTGTTTGAGTACATTGTAGAGCGTTGGTGGTTTGTGCAGGGGTTTATTCAGAAAATTATTGAGATAAGCATGCGCACATCTGTTCTCGCGTATTGTGTTTATGCAGTATTTAATGGCTCTTTGACTGTTGGTCAGGTGATTCTAATAGTTAGTTATCAACAAATGACGTTTGCTCCGCTGCAGCAGTTGAACCAATTATTCACCCGTCTTAAACGTCAGGTTAAAAAGACTAGTCGTTTGTTTGAGATTATTGCTGAGGATGACAAACTGAAGGATGTTCCTGATGCGGTTGACGTTAAAGAGTTGAATAAAGAAATCTTGCTTGATAACATTTCTTTTGAATATTCTGGCAAGGTTGATGCATTGCATGATATTAATCTGAAAATTCCTGTTGGCACAACAACAGCATTAGTTGGAAAAAGTGGTGCTGGCAAGTCAACATTGGCGTTATTACTGATGCGATTTTATGATCCTGTCCAAGGTAGAATTTCATTTGATGGTATTGAGTTTAAAAAAATAAAGCGTTCTTCTTTGAGGCAACAAATTGCTTGGATTCCGCAGGACACGAGTTTGTTCAATCGAAGTATTAAGGAAAATATTGCATATGGCAGTCCTGAAGCGTCTATGAAAGAAATCATTGCTGCTGCAAAATTAGCGCATGCACATGAATTTATTTTGCAAACTTCGAAAGGTTATGATTCAGTTATTGGTGAGCGTGGTGTTAAGCTTTCAGGTGGCCAGCGTCAAAGAATTGCTATTGCCCGCGCCTTGCTCATCAAGCCGAGTGTTTTGATTCTTGATGAATCAACAAGCCATTTGGACAGTGAGACAGAAAAAGCTATTTCTGAGTCAATTAGAACTTTGCATCACAAAACAACTCAAATAATTATTGCGCACCGCCTCTCGACAATCTTACATGCTGACCAGATTGTTTTGTTGGACAAAGGCAGAGTTCTTGCTGTTGGCAGGCATCATGATTTGTTGAAAAATCCTGTTTACAAGCGTTTGTATGAATTGCAGTTTCATTAAAACAACATCTCATGGTTTATGCATTCTCCCACGCTTCGTCTTCTTTGTTGTCCCACAGGTCTTTCATTTTCGTTTGTTGAATTTTGTGCAGAAATTCATCGTACTCAGACTTATCAGGCTGTATCATTGTCGTTGTCATCATACACCTCCGGCAGGTTATGTGGATAACGCATTGTATAAACCTTTCTCTTTCAGTATTTCAGTGCCGATAAACTTATAAATAGAATGGAAGTTTTGCTGACGAATGGATTACAGACTTAATTTTCTTCCAGAGGATGTTGCGAAGAAGCCGCAATCATGTGGTGAGATTGTGAAGCGTGCTTATGAGTTTAAGGAAGAGTATTTGAAAAAGCATTCTGACAAAAAGTCTGACCGTCTTAATCTTCTTTTTCAGGATTTGGCTAACACTCGTTTTTGGGGTGTTTTGAGTTTGGTGGACGGCTGTTATAACCACTCGAATCCTGATAGTCCTGAAAAAATGCAGTTGGCGCGTGTTTGGGCAAAGGAATTTTTCACTGAGTCTGAGCTTGAAGATTTGTTGAACATTTGTGTGAATGAAGCTTTGCTTGCTCCTTTGAGGACTGGCTGGCCTGGCTCTACAAGAGGTCACAAGATTTTGTATCGTGAGCTTGTTGAAAAGCCTGATTCTTTGTTTAAGGGTTTTGTTGATGAAGAGTTTAGAAAGCGTTTGAATAATGGTCGTTTGTGGGAGCTGTTGCCTGATTTGTCGCCAGGGCTTAATAACGGTGTTGCATACGTTGTGGTTTCTGATGTTCTTGATAATCATCTGGATGACATTTCTGTATCGTTTGTTCCGAAGGGTTTTGAATTATACTGTGTAAATTATTGTTCTAAGCCTTATCTTTGTTGGTTGTCTGACAAAACTATTGATAATTATGTTCGTTTTGTTGAATTGATTGACTGTGAAAAGTCTAAGGTTGGAATTTCTGAGGGTGTTGTTGCTGAGCTTTTGGTGCCTTATGTTTTGGAAACAGTAACGCTGCAGGGGTTTGATGATGATTATCCAGGTTTGCCTCGTTTTGATGGAGAACACTCAAAAGATTATAAAGCGCGTTTGCAGGAGCCTTTTGTTGCGCAGTATCTTGCAAAGAATGATGTTGTGCGTGATGCTCTTGCGAAGGACTTATCTGACAAGTGCAGTTGGGGAGACCGTGAGGATTTTGTTTTTAAGGTTATTGAAGTTCTTCCAGACCCGTTTGAATTCTTGTCCAGGGTTAGTGCACTTGTTGATGGAAGCCAGCTGCGTCGTGATTTTTTGCAAAAGATAAGAAAGATGTATTCTCAGCAGTGACAGTTATCAATAACTTTATAAACATCTTCATTAAAACTGTCGTGATGGAATCTCAATCGTTTTTTTCAGCAACAAAAGAAAAGTTGTACATTGTTTTTTTGTTTGTTGCTGCGCGCTGGTTGTTGGGTTACTTGAATCACGTGCGTGTTGCTGCGAAAGTGCCTTTTTTTGTTAACATGTTTCTTGCAGCTGTTGATCTTGTTGTTTCTTTGCCGATGAAGATTGTTTTTGCCACTGCTTCAATCAAGGCTTTTTTTGGTTCTCAGTTTGGAATAATTTTGTTGTTCTGCTTGATGGTTGCGTACTGGTATTTGTTTGCTTGTGTTTTGGTGCGCGTGTATGACCAGCTGAATAAGCAGGATGAATCTACACGTATGCAAGAACCGCCGAAAGAAGAAGTGCAGGCGAAGTTATCATAATTACTTTTCTGCCATCGCCTCAATTTCTTTCACTGTTGTTGCTTGCTCCGGTTTTTTCTCAGGTCTGTATTTTATGAATCTTGGAAATCTTAATGCCAGTCCTTTTCCTGCAGTGTGGATTGGGCTTTGAGTGATTTCTGCACCAACGACTTCAACAACAATTGCTGGTGTGAACCAAACGTCTGGCACTAAATTTTTGTGGACAATAACGCGCGCAGGTTTTGTTTTTGTTTCATATTTTCTGAATTTTTTTGGCAGTGTTTTGAGTTCTTCGTCTGTGAATCCAGAGCCTAGTTTGCAGACTGTTTCAAACCTGTCTGCTGTTGAATTGTAGGCAGCGCACAGCAATGCCCCGTATGTTCCGCCCCTTTTTCCTCTGCCGTGATAAGCTCCAACCACTGCCAAATCAAAAGTATCTGCCATTTTTGCAGCATATTCGCGTTTCCATTTTATCCACAGCCAGCCGCGTTTGCCAGGTGTATAAAATGAATTTGAAGCGCAGGATTTTGCAATGATGCCTTCTCCGCCGCGCTCTACTGTTTTGTTAAAGAATTCTTCTATGTCGTCGAGGTTTGTTGAAACAATTTGTTTTGCCAGCTGCAATCTCTGTGTTTCTTTGACGATGCGTTTGAGCAGTGCTCTTCGTGCAGGATATGCTGTGTCTATATAAGACACCCCGTGCAGGTTAAGCAAGTCAAAAACATAAAAGCACACCGGTACTTTTTTGATGTATTCTTGAATGTCGTATTTTCTTTTGCGTTGCATGATGACTTGGAATGGCAGTAAATTTCCTTGAGCATCAACAGCAACGCAGTCTCCTTCTATTATGCAGTTTTTTGCTTTGACGTTTTCTTGTATTTGTTCAGCAATTTCTGGGAATTCACGTGTTATATTTTCTAATCGTCTTGAGTACAGAATTGTTGTTCTGCCTTTTTTGTGTGCCTGTATTCTTTCTCCGTCATATTTTTCTTCTGCCGCTATGGAACCGTTTATTTTTTCTTTGAGTTCTTCAAACTTCCCAATGCGCTGCGCCAGCATCATTTGTATCGGCCTTCCAATGACTGTTTTTATTTTTCTCACGCTTTTCAGCCCTTTTGTTGCCAGTGTTTTTGCAATGATGCCGATGTCTGGGCAAATGTTGTATGCTTGTTCTAATTCTTTTTTGGCTTTTTTTGAGCCTGTGAATGCTATTGCAAGGCTGTCAAGGACGGTCATGTCGCCAACTCCAAGCCTGAGTGTGCCAAGAACAATTCTGCAGATATAGCGTGCTTCAATTGGTGACGCTGTTTTTAATAAATGTGCAAGAATGAGTGTTTTTTTTCTTTGGCTTCCTGCACCGGTGGCGCGTGCTATGTCATGGAGCGCGTTGAAGACTTCATTTACTGGAAGATTTTTTCTTTTCTTGCCGACGAGTTTTTCTGCAACAAGGCCTGTGTCGCCGAGTTTTTTGTAGAGTGCAGTGATGGTTGCGTAATCTTTGTCTGCAGTTGTTGCAATGGCTCTGAGAACCATTTTTTCTGCAATTCCAATATTGATGTCCTCGTATTCTGATGCTATCTGCCCGACCGTCATGTACGTTACTTGTTCTACGTTTTTTTTTGGCACTTTTTTGAGAAAAGCTGAAATCAGTGCGCGGATGGCATTGCCTGATGTTATTTTTTCAAGCTGTTCGTACAGTTCTGCCAGTTTCGCAAACAA
Organism: Candidatus Woesearchaeota archaeon; assembly: GCA_016203425.1. Lineage (GTDB taxonomy): Archaea > Nanobdellota > Nanobdellia > Woesearchaeales > ARS49 > JACQMU01. The sequence continues at coordinate 2,574 of JACQMU010000150.1, read as the reverse complement.
CAGTCTTGCCATTTTAATTTGTGACTAAAAATTTTCTTTCGTGGTGGAAATCTTTGATGAAGTCTTTGAGTGCTTTTATTCTTACATCTGCCCATCTTTGTGTCATTATTATGTTTGCTGTGACAATTGTGCCGTGCAGTAGGAGTGCTTTTGTCAGGTGGCTAAGCATATAATGGTGTTTGTTTACAGGTTTCAGCGTGATAAGCGAATAATCATGTGCGTCTTTTTTTTCCCATAATGGTTGTGCGTTGTCGTCGTAAACATTTGATTCTGCATCTACAACAAGCGCTGTGCTGACATAATGTTTTTTTGTGTATTCTTTCAAGAATGCAGGCGCATTTTTCCTGATAATTGTTGAGTAATGATTGTTAAGTTTTTTTGTTGCTGTGCAGTGTGAACTGCAGGGATAGTGTGCAATGAATGGGAACTTTCTGTCATTCTCATACATTCTTTTGTAAAAAGAATAATACGTGTATTTTTTTTTAATGTAATTAATGTTGTGTTCTTTTGTATACTCGTTCATGCAACAGTCAGGATATCCGTAAAGCTTTCCTGCGATTTTGTCAGCTATTGAGTGTTTTTGTTCTTTCAAGAACTTTTTGTAGTTGTGAAATCCTTGCCGTGCAGTTTTTGTGTGGAATAAGTCATATCCGTGCCATGTTCCTTTTATTTCCCATCGTACTGTGTTGCCGCGTATGTCCTTTATTTCCTCGTATGATTTTGCTTTGCTGGTTTCATAAATAATGTTGTTGTGCTTTAAATGCTGTTCAAAGTGTTCTTTTTCATCAAGATTTTTTCCATCTGTCTTAAGCAGAACATACGCGCTGGGTTTGGTGCCTGTTGCAAACAGAATTAGTTTTAGTTGTTGAAGTGGTTCAAGCCCTTGTGCTTGTTCTGCAAACTTGATGAGTTGTGTTTGTTCGTTAATCATTCTCTTTTCAACAGAGAATGGAATTTGTGGTATTTATATTATGCTGTTTGAAGAAATGTTTCTTTATTCAGATAGTTTAAACCATTGCGATAGTTCAGATGTGATATATTTGACTTTTCCCCAACCAGCAACAGTATATCTTCTTATGACTTCTTGGGCGAGTCTTGTTGTAATTGGCATAGGTATATAAACAGTATATTCACCATTTTGTTCAATGCAATCTGGAGTTTGGTTCGGAATTCGCAATGCTGCATCAACTATTTTTTCTATTCTATCTGCGCCGCTTACTTCTGAAGGGCTTAGTTGCACATTTAACGTGCGTAATTCTTTTGGTGTTAATGCCATTGTTTGAATAATAAAATGAAGTGTGTTTAAAAATGTGGTGGCGTAACAAAGCTTAAAAGCTGTGTTTATTTAATCATGTTTCTTTGGGCCTGTAGTATAGCTTGGATAGTACGACCGGCTTCGGACCGGTAGACTGGGGTTCAAATCCTCACAGGCCCGTGGTTTTCGTCGCGTTTTTTTCCCAGGTTTTTTCGACGGTAGGAGAAAAAAGCTGCCTCACAGGCCCGTTGAAATATCTCATCTTGTTTGTGCGGGGCAAAGTTTATAACATGATGTGGAATTTCTTCTTTCAATGGTTGAACGTGTGCCTGTTAGCGATAAAGAATTGGAAGACATTATTGGCAGGAATCTGAGTGAATATGATTCAATTCCTTTTGAGGATATTAGAGATAATGTTCGTGAAGCTTTGAGGTTGATAACAACTCATGGTTTGCCAAAAGGGTTAAAAGAAAGATTTACGCCTGTCAGAGAAGGAAGTTACAAAAGCGGAGAAGTTTGGATTGGCGCGTACGATATTGTTTATCTTTATCTCGGGCAATTTAAAAATAAACCTGAAGATGGTGCATCTGATGCAAGTCCTTGTGATGTTGTAATAACTGTTGGCGGGGATACGCCTTACATTTTTGAAACAAATTATGTGAACGACAATCAGAAACAGGATTATTTTTGGCGCAGGGTTTTCCCTGCATTTTGGAAGAAGAGAGAAGAACAAAAATGACTGAAGAACAAAAAAAATGTATGATACTTGAAGAGCGTGCTGAAGTTCTTAGTGAAAAATATGGGCATTTTTTAAAACACAAATGCCCGTTAACATATGATGGCGCAATTGGAGGAAAAATCACATACAGTTTCACTTCAACAAGTCTTGGTACAATTTGTAAGGCAGAGTGTGCTTGTGGTCAAAAAGAGGACATAACTAATTATGATGGTTGGTGAAATATAGGAAAGGAAGTTAATTTTCGTAATGTATTCTCCTTTCCTATGCGCTAAAAAATTGCTTGACAATTTTTGGCGCACAAAAAATCCTGAAGAGATTTTTTCGTGTTCGACAGAAGTTAGTATTGATATACGATTATTAAGTTCTGTCGTTATAGTCTACACAGTTATTATTTGTTCTGTTGCTTGCTTTTCTGTTGTCATCCAATAGAGTTTTTTGAATTGTTGGACAACAATGTTTCTCGTGTTTAGTTTGTAAAGTTTTGCTTTTCCAATGGTTCTTGTTTTTACAACTATTTTTCTTTTTTCTAATTCGTTCCAGAACATTTTTAGTGTTGAGTAACCAACGCCCGCTTTACTGG